>JAXJLC010000266.1:0-3247 GCA_036297365.1 Collinsella sp. | reverse complement strand
TTGAGATACAAGCCCGTACCCCCGCAAAACACCGGTAGGCGGCCCTCGCCCAGCAAGCGCTCAACATGTACACGAGCGTCTGCCTGATACAACGCTGCAGAATATGCAACGCCCGGTTCAACAATATCGACCAGGCGTAGAGGCGCCGTGCATTCCTCTGGTGCCATCTTGGCAGTGCCGATATCCATGCCTCGATAGATTTGCATCGCGTCACACGACAGCACTTCGGACGAAAGACGAGCCGCTAAACGATCTGCGACATCACTTTTACCAACCGCGGTCGGACCGACAATCGCAACGGCAGAAAGGCTTGCCCCGTGAGAAATCATTAGCGCGGCTCGCCCACAACGGATCCGGACAGATACCACGTCTTGGCAACATCGATGTCAACATCGACAATCTTGCCAATCAACTGATCGATGCTGTAGCCCTCGGGAATCGGTGCATGAACGGTCTGATTCTTAGGACTCTTGCCCAGCAGCACCGCGTCATTCTTTTTGCTCGTACCCTCAATAAGCGCCGGCACGACGGTGTGAAGCTCACCCTGGTTATACTCGTGCGCAGTGGTCTCGATAACCTTCACCAGACGGTTGAAGCGCTCAAGAATCACCTCATGCGGCGTGGGATCGTCAATCTCGGCTGCCGGAGTACCGGCGCGCTTGGAATAGATAAACGTATAGGCCTGAGCATAACGGACCGTCTCGGCAAGCGAGAGCGTCTGCTCAAAGTCTTCCTCGGTCTCTCCGGGGAAGCCCACGATGATATCGGTCGAAAGCGCGATATCGGGCATGCGATTGCGGATGCGATCGACCAGGCCCAGATAATCCTCGCGCGTATAGCGACGATTCATCTCTTTAAGGATTCGAGTCGAGCCCGACTGAACTGCCAAGTGCAGCTGCGGCATGACGGCAGGCGTCTCGGCCATAGCGTCGATAGTCTCGGGCAGCAGGTCTTTGGGATGCGAGGAAGTATAGAAAATACGCTCTACACCCGTATCGCCCACGGCACGCAACAGGTCGGCAAAGCGCGGCTTGCCAAACAGGTCGCGACCATAGGAGTTGACGTTTTGACCCAGCAGCGTGACCTCACGCACGCCCTGGCGTACTAGACCGGTTACCTCGTCGACAATCTCCTCGAAAGGACGGCTCTTTTCGCGACCGCGCACATACGGCACGATGCAATAGGTGCAGAAGTTATTACAGCCCGTCATAATGGGGACCCAGGCATGATACTGGGTCTCACGATGCCACGGCATGCTCATAGCATCCGTGTCCTCGTGCTCATTGGTGCGAATATGACGTTTGCCGTCCAAGAATGCCTCGGCAACGAGCTCGGCAACATGCGCGATAGAATGCGTACCAAAGATGACATTGACGTTATCGACATTCGTGAGCAGGCCCTCGCCGTCGCGCTGCGCGATGCAGCCGCCCACGGCGACCACGCGCTTACCCGAGGGCGAAGGCGGGAGGCTCTTACAAGAGTTGCACTGACCGTACAGACGGGTGTCAGCGGCCTCTCGAACGCAGCACGTCATGAACACGACAATGTCAGCATGCTCCGGATCGAGCGCCATAAGGCAGCCATACGAGTCGAGCAGGCCACTCACGCGCTCGGAGTCGTGCTGATTCATCTGGCAGCCAAAGGTGCGGATGAAGTAGGTTTTACCGGCAAGAATATCGCGTACGGAACCCTGGTCCATGTGTATAAGTCCTAACGAGGTGGAATAGGCGGAATCAAAGAGCGCGGGCAAAGAGTAAACAATCTATGCCACAGGCTTAACGTCGTCCATCACAACGTTATCCATAGCGGCTCGATTAATCTGATGAACGTAAATAGAAAGACGGATGGCCGTGCGCGACTCCCCGTTGATGAGGATGTCGGAGAACACCGGCGCGCAGGAAATATCAAACCCGGTCGGAATCAAAAATCCGCGTGCAATGGCCACAGCCTTAATGGCCTGATTGACGGCACCCGCGCCGACACACTGAATATTGACGGGAACACCATCTTTGACCATGCCGGCAATGGCGCCGGCAACGGACGCGGGCGATGATTTGCTTGATACCTTCAGGCAATCCATGAAGAAACTCCTGCGTTTAAAAGTACGTTTTAACTGCAATAACTGTATCGTACCGAACGGACTCGGTAAAGATGCTATTCCTCTTTGGCAAGATCGAACGTCACAGTGATGCGATCACGTGAAACACGAATCTTGGGGTCGCCGCAAAGGTTGAGATAGTACCGCGATGCAAGATCGTTAAAGTCGCGCTCCACGGCTCGCGAGAACTGCGCCATGTCGTCCTTGGCAATACGCAGCCCGCGACGATCTTTAGCAAGATCAACCGGAGCAGACGCATGTGAAGATGAATCGCGCTCGCGAAGCAGGCGTGCGGTCACACCGCGAACGGGCTTAATCTGGCCCGCCAAGATACGATGCGCCGTACGCTCGGACATCTCAAGGCCCAAACCCGAACAGATACGGATAAAGTCCTCTGCATCCGAAGCAAGACCCAGACGATCCACCACGGGAAGCTCGGCTTCGTCATCGATAAACAAAAGACGGGAAGCATCGAGACGGCTGGAGGCCTGTGCATGCAGCGTCGCGGCGATCTCGGACGGAGACCCCAGATAGACATCACAGGCGCGCAGCTCCTCGAGGGCAAACTCACAGGCGGCGCGAATGATGTTGTGAGGGCCGCGGGCGCAGACATAGTGACCGGCCTCGTCCTTCACGGCCTGAGGCCAGCTGGACTGATCGGCGCGCTCGCCAAGTCGGTCGGTAGCGACGCTCACCTTAAAGACCGAGCCAAGATCAACATCCGACGCGACAACGCGTGCCTCGTCGGTGTTTTGCTTAATCGAGAACAATGCCATGCCTCGACCGTGAACGCCCCAGCGATCCATCTTCATGCTCTCGAGCTTGGAGGTAACGCGGGCATCGAAGATGCGCTCCTGCATATCCTGCGGCACGCCCGACCCGTTATCCAGAAAGACGAGCGTACGGACGCCATCTTCCTTGGTCGTGGCGAGATAGACCTTGTCGGCGCCGGCATCACGAGCGTTGCGCAGCATTTCGATGACAATATCCTCGACATGCTGGATGTCGTGCTTTGCCTGGCGCCGCTCGGCCTCCGAAACGCGGAGGCGGACATACCCCTCGCCAAGGTTCTCCTCGACGCGAAGGTTGCCCTCCCCCGACATCGACGCGATAAATGAGATGAGCTCGTTCGCGTCGTTCATGCTATTT
>JAXJLC010000265.1:0-4483 GCA_036297365.1 Collinsella sp. | reverse complement strand
CGGCGACAAGCGAGGTAGCGACGATGTGCACCTCGTTGCGGAAGCCATCCGGGAAGCTCGGGCGAATCGGACGGTCGATCATGCGCGCGGTGAGCGTGGCCTTCTCGCTGGGACGGCCCTCACGCTTGAGGTAGCCACCCGGGATGCGGCCGGCGGCGTACATCTTCTCGTTGAAGTCGACGGTCAGCGGGAAGAAGTCGTAGTTCTTGCGCTCCTTGGAGACGACCACGGTGTCGAGCATGGTGGTGTCGCCCTGCTTGACCAGGCAGGCGCCGGTGGCCTGCTTGGCAAGCTCGCCCGACTCAAAGGTGTAGGTCTTGCCGTACAGCTCAAAGGTCTTGGATACGAGTGTCATTGTTCTCCTTTACCCCACAGGCCCCTTGCCTGCGGGCTTCTCATGTGACGCGGGCCCCCTGCCCCCGCCACGCTTCAGAGCGTGATTGTTCGCGCCCTTACACAAAAAGAGCGCCCCGCTGCGCAGGACGCTCTTAGCATGTACAAATCCTACTGGATGTTGTCGCGGATGCCCAGAGCCTTGATGAGCTCACGGTACTCGACGATGTCGTTCTTCTTGATGTAGGAGAGAAGACGACGACGACGGCCGACGAGCATGAGCAGGCCACGACGGGTGTGGAAGTCCTTCTGGTGGGACTTCATGTGCTCGGTCAGCTCCTTGATGCGCTCGGACAGGATGGCGACCTGAACCTTGGGGTTGCCGGTGTCGACCGGGGTGTTACCGAACTGGGCAGTCAGCTCCGCCTTGCGCTCTTTGGAAACAGTCATTGTTTCACCTTTCGTTTTGCGTCGCCATCGGGCGACTCGATTCGCCTCGGACTGGGAAGCCGCCGGTGGAGCGAGCAACCAAGGTCGAGGTACCAACAGGCCGATATGTTACCACAAGCAGCCCGCCCCTGCGCATCATCACCGACCCAACATGAATTCCATCGCACGGAGGCGCTGATCGGTGTGCGTCGCAGCCCAAACATGCGAAAGCCCGAGCAAGAATGCCGCCGTATGCGGGTCGATTCGCTCGGCCATGAGCGCATCGAAGGTCATGGACATGAGGGCGCGAAGCCATGCGACCTCACCAGTCGATACCAGCTCGGCACCCGGAACGCTCGACGCGCACGATCCGCACATGAGCCCGCCCGCCTGTGGTGAAAAATACGACAGCATGGGGTCTCCGCACAGCACGCAGGCCGAAAAATCTGGTCGATAGCCAACGTGCGACAGCAGCTTAAAGACATATGCCGCCACAAGTAAATTCATATGCGCAGCGTCGAGCCCGCTGCCGACCAGGGTAAGCGCCCGTTGCGTAATGGCAAAGGTAAACGGGTCCTCGGCGTCCTCGAACGAGCACACGCGTGCGACCTCGGCGATCGCGCTTGCGGCGCAAGTCGTCTCGTAATCGGGCGCAACGCCGAGCGGCGCCTCCATAAGCTCGGCCTGGGAAACCACGTCGAGTGACCGTCCATGTGCAAGCAGCATATCGACCGTACAGAACAGCTCGCAGCGCGCAGCCAGGCGTCCGCCGGGTTTGCGGGCGCCCTTTGCCACGGCACGAACCTGCCGCCCCCGCTCGTCAAGCATCGTCAAGATCAGGTCGGTCTCTTTGAGCTTAGTCTTATCGAGCACGAGCACTTTCGTGCGATATGTCCGGGAGCCTGCCATGCGCACCGCGCGTCCTTAGTCCTCGGCGTTGTAGCCAAAGCGGCGAATCTGGGCCTCGTCGTCACGCCAGCCGGCCTTGACCTTCACGTCCAGCTCCAAAAAGACCTGCGTGCCAAAGATGCGCTCAAGATCGCGACGGGCGTCGATACCGATATGCTTGATCATCTCGCCGCCCTTACCGATGATGATGCCCTTTTGGCCCTCGCGCTCGACGTAAATGGTGGCGTGCACGCGCAGCACCTTCTTGGTCTGCTCGAGCGCATCGCAGATCACGCCAACGGAGTGCGGAATCTCATCACGGGTGCGGCGCAAGACCTTCTCGCGCACAAACTCGGCAACGAGCGTCTCATCGGAAGCGTCGGTACCCATGTCCTCGGGGAACCAACGCGGACCCTCGGGCAAAAAGTGCGCAACGGTCTCTATAAAGGCATCGACGTTGAAGTTCTTGACCGACGACGTCACGATCTCGTCGTCATATTCCATGAGCTCGTGGGCTGCCTTGAGCTGCTCCATGACCTGTGCGGGGTCGGCCTCATCGGCCTTAGTGAGCACCAGGACCTTCTTGCAACGGGCGCATCTGACGCGCTCGGCAACCCAGGCGTCTCCCCTGCCGATCGGTTTGGTGGCATCAATCAAAAACGCGACGACATCAACATCGTTCAGCTCGAACAGCGCGCTCTTGTTGAGCTCGGATCCCAGGCCGTCCTTGGGCTTATGAATACCCGGGGTATCGACAAAGACCAGCTGGTAGCCGGGACGGTTGACGACGGCGCGCATGCGGCGGCGGGTCGTCTGGGCCACCGGCGAAGTGATGGCGACCTTCTTGCCATAGCAGGCGTTGAGCAGCGTAGACTTGCCGGCGTTGGGACGACCGACCAGGGCCACAAAGCCGCTGCGGAAACCGGGTTCCACGTCGCCAAAGCCCGCGAGGTTGTCGTCCTCGTCGCACAGGGCGTCGAGCTCCTCATCGCTCATGCCCTCAAACGGGTCGAACTCCTCGACTTCCTCGAGCTCCTCGGTATCCACCGCGTCCAGGGACTCGTCGTCCAAAATCTCATCGGCAGACTGCATATTGTCGGACATGGGAATCCCTTTCTAAATAAAGCCGAGCGCGTGGGCAAATACCAGCACGCCCACAATTGCGGCGGTGATGGAAAGAATGTAAACAGAGGCGGCGGCGATGTCCTTCGCACGCTTGGCCAGCGGATGGAGCTCCTGGGTCGCTAGGTCGACGATAGCCTCCATAGCGGTGTTGCACAGCTCGCCGTGAATCACCAGGCCACAACAGATGATAATCGTGCCCCACTCGGCAATGTCGAGGCCCACGATACAGCCGGCAATGACGGTGCACACGCCCGCCACGAGCATGACCTTGATGTTGCGCTCGGTCTTGACGGCGGTAACGAAGCCCTCCATGGCGTAGGAAAACGACTTTAAGAAGGACGGATGGTCCTTGTTCGATCCGGGAATCATAGACGGCTCCTAGTCGTGGGCGTGGTTGGTGATGGGGCCGACGTGGACTAGCTTGGGGTCCTCGCCGCGCTCGAACGCCAGATCGCGCAGGATGGCGTCCTCGCGGGCCTCCATGACCTCGGCCTCGTCGTCCTCGATATGGTCATAGCCCAGCAAGTGCAGCATGCCGTGTACGAGCATCAGACGACACTCGTCAGCGGAGCTATTGCCAAAACCGGGGGCCTGACGGGCAATAACCTGCGGGGCCAAGATGATATCGCCGAGCTCGAGCGTCTCGTCGGCGGGAATATCCTCGTCAAAGGCCGAGTCGCATTCAAACGAGAGCACATCGGTGGTGCGGTCGATACCGCGCCACTCGTGGTTGAGCTCGTGCATCTCGTCCTCGTCGACATACGAAAGGGAAATCTCGACTTCACGCTCAACGCCCTCGGCGGCAAGCACAACCTCGCAGATGTGCTCCACCTCCTGGGCATCGAGCAGCGTATCGAGCTCGGCATCGTTGCTGATCAATACACTCAACGGGACTCCTTTCGGTCGCGCGGGCGCTGCTCGCGCACGTCATCATAAGCATCATATGCCTCGACGATACGTCCCACCAAGGCATGGCGCACCACGTCGGCGCGCTCCAGGTGCGAAAATGCGACATCGTCGACACGGCCCAAAATCTTCTCGACATCGGCCAAACCACCACGACGACCCACCAGGTCGCGCTGACTCAGGTCGCCGGTAATCACAAACTTGGAGTTGAAGCCCAGGCGCGTCAGGAACATCTTCATCTGCTCGGGCGTGGTATTTTGCGCCTCGTCGAGCACCACGAAAGCATCGCTCAGCGTGCGGCCGCGCATGTAGGCAAGCGGGGCGATCTCAATCACGCCGCGCTCCATAAGCTCATCGGTGCGCTCGCGATCCATCATGTCAAAAAGGGCATCGTAGAGCGGACGCATGTAGGGATCGATCTTTTCCTCAAGGGTACCGGGCAAAAAGCCCAGGTTCTCCCCCGCCTCGACAACCGGACGTGTCAAGATCAGACGGCCCACCTCGTGACGCTTGAGCGCGGCAACGGCGAGCGCCATAGCCAGATAGGTCTTACCGGTACCGGCAGGACCCAAGCCAAACGTGATGGTATGCGAGCGGATGGCATCCACATAGCGCTTTTGCCCGAGCGTCTTGGGGCGAATGACGCGACCGCGATACGAAAGCAGCACGTCATCGCGAAGCGACGTAGCCTCGTGCTCACCGTCGCGCAAGACGGCCAGGCAGCGAGAGACATCGTCGGCAGAAAGCGTGCGCCCGGAAGCAGCCTCACGAAAGGCATGTTCGAAAAAACGCGCGACCAGTT
>JAXJLC010000264.1:0-4339 GCA_036297365.1 Collinsella sp. | reverse complement strand
CCGTGGGCACGACCCACTTGCGCTCGTTGGGGCGAAGCGCCGGCAGGAAAAACGCCAGAATCTGCCAGATGATCATGGGCGTGCACATGACCACGGCCATCTTGATGGCCAGCGAGAAGCGCAGGCCAAAGCCGCCGAGCGTGGTGGTGATGTAGAACTTACCATCCGGCACAAAGGAGCGGATGGGATCTTCCAGGATGTCGAGCACCACGGGCGTGGCGAAATACAGCACGATGGCTGCGGCAAACACCGAGACGACCACGATGGTCAGGCGGCGACGGAGCTCTCCCAGGTGATCGAAGAGCGGCATACGCGCAGGTCCGATAGGCATTACTCATCGCCTCCCTTCGGGGCATCGGCAGCGGCATCGTCCTCGGCCTCGAGCTCGCGGGCAAGCTGGTCGACGACGGCCTTGCGCTTGCGGGGACGACGGGCATAGAGGTCGGCCGTCGTGGGCTCTGCCGGCTCGGGCTCGGGCTCCGGCTCTGCAGCAGGCTCGGGCTCGACGGCGGCATCGGCAGACCCGGCGTCGGCACCCTCGGCTTCAGTCTCCTTGGCAGCATCCTCGCCCTCAGCAGCGCCCTCGCTTGCGGCCTTCTCGGCAGCAAGGCGGGCGCGACGCTCGGCAAAGGTCTCCTTCTTGGCGGGCGCTGCCGTCTCGGCGGCATCCTCGTCCGCATCGGAATCGTCGTCGGTCGCAGCAGCCTTCTTGGGCTTGACCGGTGCCGACGCGGCCTCGCTCACCGGATCGATAATCTCGGACTGAACAACGGCCGTCATCTTTTCCTGCGTCTCGCGGAACTGACGGATGGCACGGCCGATCGTGCGGCCCATCTGCGGGAGCTTATCCGGGCCAAACAGCAAAAAGCCGAAGACCACGATAATCGCGAGCTCACCCTCTCCAATACCAAACACACATACCTCCAAGGCTCGATGTGAGTCGAGCCCGCACCGCGCCATTCGGCCGGAACTCGTCTATTCATTCGGTCAAGTATAGCGCCCGGACGCCAAAACATCCGAGCGCATCACAAACATATGCCAAACGGCACGCCCTTTTGGGAGCAAAGACTATGCAGCGGTGATCGAAATCTCCTGGTCGACACCCAACAGCTGAACCACGCGCATCACCGGGGGCTGCACATTGGTGCAGCTAAAGCGCTTGCCGTGGTCGACCGCGTGGTGTGCGGCGCCCACGAGCACGCCAATGCCCGTCGAATCAATGTAGCTCACCTGGGCAAAATCGAGCTCAACGGCCTCGGTGGGCTGCTCGAGCGCCAGGTCGATGGCATTGCGCAGGCTATCGGCGTTAGAGATATCGATCTCGCCGGTTACCTTAATGGTGTAGAGCTCTGGCGTGGGGTTGGTGGTAATACCCAAATCCATGTATATGCTCCTTTACGTATCGAAAGTGCGGATAGTACGGGAAGCCGCGCGTTAGGCGCGCTCGGCACGCGCAAGCTCGGCAGCGACGAGCTTGACGGCCAGCACCAGCACATCGAGCGCGGCCTCCAGGTCCTCGACCGTGGGATAGCTCGGCGCGATGCGGATGTTGGTGTCGCGCGGGTCCTTGCCATAGGGCCAGGTAGCACCGGCCGGCGTGAGCTTGACGCCCAGATCGGCGCAAAGCGCGGCGACCTTCTGGGCCGAGCCCTCGGGACCATCGAAGCTTACAAAGTAGCCGCCGCGGGGGTGCGTCCAAGTGGCGCAGCCCGTGTCGCCCAAGCCCTCGGTGAGCTTGCGCTCGACGGCCTCAAAGCGCGGACGCAGGAACTCGGCATGCTTTTTCATGTGCTCCTTGACCGCCTCGATGGTAGGAAGGAAGCGCACGTGACGCAGCTGGTTGAGCTTGTCGGCGCTGATGAGGCCGGCCTTCAGGCGCTTGGAGAACTCGGCGATGACCGCGGGGCTCGCACCGATAAAGCCGATGCCGGCGCCCGGGAAGGTGATCTTGGACGTCGAGGCAAAGGCCACCACGCGGTCCTCGGTGCCCGCCGCGCGGGCAAGATCGAAGATGTTGGCGAGCTCGTCGGTCTCGTCGTACAGATCGTGCACGCAGTAGGCGTTGTCCCAGAAGATGCGGAAATCGGGCGCGGCCGTGGGCATCTCGACCAGGCGGCGCACAGTGTCCTCGCTAAAGGTGATGCCCGTGGGGTTGGAATACTTGGGCACGCACCAGATGCCCTTAATGGAGTCGTCGGCGGCAACGAGGCGCTCGATCTCGTCCATGTCGGGGCCGTTGTCGGTCATCGCAACGGGGACGTTCTCGATGCCCAAGTCGGCGGTGATGCCAAAGTGGCGATCGTAGCCGGGAACGGGGCACAGGAACTTGACCTTCTTGCCGTCGTGCGCGGCCTCGTAAGCCTCCCAAGGCTCGCTGCCGCACGAGCCGCAACGCCAGAACATGCCGGCGATGTCGTGCTCAATCAGCAGGCTCGACGAACCCAGTACGAGCGTCTGCTCGGCGGGACAGCCCAGGAACTCCCCTGCCAACTTGCGTGCCGAGGGAATACCCTCAAAACAGCCGTAGTTGGAACAATCGACGTTGCCGTCGTGCAGATCGGCGTCGGCATTGAGGATATCGAGCATGGGGCGCGAGATGTCCACCTGGGAGGGCGACGGCTTGCCGCGCGCCATGTCGAGCGCCAGGCCCTTGGCCTTGACCTCGGCGACCTCGGCTTTGAGCGCCTCGATGGCGGCATCGAGTTCGGTGGTTTCCATCTTCTGGTAGATCGTCTGCATGGGGTGCGACCTTTCGCGAAGCGGTACGTTGCAGTTCGTCTAAGTATAGACCGCCACCGCCGCAACGTTATGAAGCCGTGATAGATTAAGTGCATCGCAATTAATTACGAATCGCCGCGCATGCCGGCGTGGGGCGCCCAAGGAGGCACTATGGAGTACGGATCGTTCCAGGCCGAAGAATTCGGCGACCTGCAGCGCCTGGTCGACGGACTATTTTACGACCGCCACGCCATCGACCGCCTGGATCTCATCGTGCAGGCCGAGATCTTGGACCTCGCGCCCGACCTCATGGAAATCGTCAACCTTTTGCCGCCCGGCTACTACGACCGCCAATCGCTTTGCGACCAGCTCAACTCCGCCTTGGCCGCCCACGGCTGGGGCGCCGTCTACGGCACCGTGGAATAGCCCTGGTCATTGGGGACGTTCTTAAACGACTAGTTGTTGGGGACAGTCTTCCCAGATGGCATGTGGCACTTGGGGACACTCCCCAAGTGCCGGCAGTTTGGGACGGTCCTTTTCGGCCGCTCGCAAAGAGTGTCCCTCTCGACTAGTCATTTAAGAACGTCCCCAATGACTATAAGAACGTCCCCAATGACTAAAACGCCGCCTGTGATGGTGTTCACAGGCGGCGTTTTCAAACTTGTATGTGCTTTTACTCGTCCTTGGGCGCGGGGTGCTTGCAGACCACGCTCATGTAGATCATGCCGAGCACGGCAGCGGTGACCGAACCGGCAAGGATGGCGGCCTTGGCAGCCAGAACCTCAAACTGGGCCGTCGGGAAGGCAAGACCGCTAATGAGAATCGACATGGTAAAGCCGATGCCGCCCAAAATGCCCACACCGGCAATCATGTGCCAGTTGACATTGTGCGGCAGCTCGCAGGCCTTGAGCTTGACCAAGGCGAACGTCATGCCAAAGATGCCGATCGGCTTGCCCAGCAGCATGCCAAAGTACACGCCGAGCGTCACCGGGTCGGTGAGCAGCGTGCTCATGTCCACGCCCACCAGGCGAACCTGTGCGTTGACGAACGCAAAGATCGGCAGGATCACAAAGTTGACCGGCGTGGAGATCAGACGCTCCATGCGGATGAGCGGCGGGGTCACGCGATGCATGACGCGCTCGACCTTAGTGGTCGAGACGGTAAAGTCATGCTGGCCCAGGATGTGCGCCTCGTCGTCGTAGCGGTCATCGAGCAGCGGCAGGCACTCGCCCAGCCAGTCGGTCAGACTATCGAGCTTAACGCCACACTTGGCCGGAATGGTGAAGGCCAGGATGACGCCGGCGAGCGTAGCGTGTACGCCGCTCTTGAACATGCAGAACCACAACAGCAGACCCAGTACCGAATACGGGGCAAGGCGGTAATGCTGCGTCTTGTTGAGCCATACGAGCGCGCAGGTCACAAGCGCGGCGGCGCCCAACCAAAATGGATTGGGGCTCTGACCGTAGAAGATGGCGATGGCGGCGATAGAGATGAGGTCGTCGGCGATGGCGAGCGTCGAGAAGAACACGCGCACGCCGTTGGGCACGCGATTGCCCAAAAGCGACAGCACGCCCAGTGCGAAGGCAATATCGGTTGCCATGGGGATGGCCCAACCGTTGTG
>JAXJLC010000263.1:0-2656 GCA_036297365.1 Collinsella sp. | reverse complement strand
TCCTTGCCCAGGCCCGAATCGTGCAAGATGTCCTGAATGTCCATCAGGCGGCACGGACTCGAGTTGATGAGGTACTCGCTTTCGCCCGAGCGATACATGCGACGGGTGATGGCGACCTCGTCAAAATCGACGGGCAGCATATGGTCCGAGTTATCGAGCACCAGCGTGACCTCGGCGACACCCACCGGCTTGCGCGCTGACGAGCCCGAGAAGATGACATCCTCCATGGCCTGGCCGCGCAGCTGCTTGGCGCTCTGCTCGCCCAGAACCCACAGAATCGAGTCGGAGATGTTCGATTTTCCCGAGCCGTTGGGACCGACGATGACGGTCAGGCCCGGCTCAAATGACATATGGGCGCGGTCGGCAAACGACTTAAACCCTTTGAGCGTGAGGGACTTAAGATACACGGTTCCTCGCTTACACGTGCTTCTTGTTCAGAATCACGCCGTTGGTGGTGTAACCCATGCGGTCGAGCGCTTCGAGCGCGGCGGCTCCCTCGGCTTCCTTCTTAGAGGAACCGGTGCCGCGACCCTGGCGAATGCCATCGATGAGCACCACGGCGGTAAAGGTGGGCGCATGCGCCGGGCCCTCGGAACCAACGAGCTTATACGCCGGGGGCTCGTGACCGTCGGCTTGCACGCACTCCTGCAAAAACGACTTGGGGTTCGCGGGATGCTCGGCGCGCTCGGAAGCCAAATGCGGCTTAAGCGTACGATGGATAAACTCCGCCGCAACGTCCCAGCCGGCATCCAGGTACAGTGCGCCCACGAGCGACTCGTAGACGTTCTCGAGCGCCGAATGCAGGCCGCGCGCACCGGTACCGGTCTCGGAGGCACCAAAGATGATGATGTCGTCGATGCCCAGCTCGTGAGAAACCTCGGACAGCGTAGCGCCCGAGACAAGCGACACCTTCAGGCGCGTGAGCTTGCCCTCGTCAAACTCAGGATAGGACTCAAACAGGGAGCGTGCGACCACAGCACCCAAAATGGAATCGCCCAAGAACTCAAGGCGCTCATAGCTGGCAGAAACCGGCTGGCCCTCGACTGCCGAGGGATGCGTAAGGGCCGCGCGCAGCAGCACCTTATTATTGAACTCGTGGCCCAGGATTTCCTGGGCACGCGTAAGTCGTTCGGATAAAGCCAAGACCTAGGCCTCCCTGGCGTTTTCGATCGCGTCGACGGCGTCGGCGACAGAGTTGAGCGAGAGCAGAGTCTCGTCATCGATCTCGAGGTTGAACTCGTCCTCGATAGCCGTAACCAGCTGCAGGCGCTCGAGCGAGTTGGCATCGAGGTCGTCAAAGGTGGTCTCATCGCTAATTTCGGCAACATCGACGCCCAGAACGTCAGCAGCGACCTCGGCGATCTTGTCGAAGATTTCGGAGCGGTCCATAGCGCTTCCTCTCATAGTGCATGAATACCAAAAGAATGGTACCGCCCGGGCGGTACCAAGACACGGTTCTGATTCTACCCCACGACGTGCGCCCCGAGGCGCATAACGCCGCTGTTATAAAACGATACCGTCCATAGAGTTGGCGACATTCTCGACCAGCCCGGCGCGCACGGCTTCGGCCGCCGCGAGCGTACCGTTTTTAACAGCCTCGACCGAGGTGGCGCCATGGCCGATCAGGACCACGCCGCGCAGGCCCAAAAGAATCGCGCCGCCCTTGGCGTCGCCAGAGAGCTTGGCCTTTATCTCGCGCATCTGCTTTTTAATGAGCAGCGCGGCGATCTTGGTGCCGAGCGAGGCCATAAAGGCACCCTTGAGCTCTTGCAGCAAAAACTTGGCAGCGCCCTCGGTGGCCTTGAGCGCAATATTGCCCGACATGCCATCGGCAACGACGACATCGAAGTTACCCGAGGTGATGTCCGTTCCCTCGCAGTTACCAACAAAGCCGGGAACGGCGGCTTTCATGGCCGGGAAGCAGGCCTTGGTAAAGTTGGAGCCCTTCTCGTCCTCGGTGCCGTTGGCAAGCAGGCCCACGCGGGGATGCTCGATGCCCAGGACGACGCGGGCATAGGCGCTACCCATCTGGGCAAAACGTACCATGTCATCGACCTCGACATCGGGGTTGGCGCCCATATCGCACAGCACCGTCAGACCGCCGGCGCGATTGGGCAGCGCATTGGTCAGACAGGGGCGCACCGGCTGCTTTTTGCCTTCGGCCTGATACCTAAACGGCGTCACGTAGGCGGTGGCAGCGGCGGTCATGGCGCCAGTGGAGCCGGCAGAGAAAAACGCGTCCGCATTACCCTTCTTGATGGCGCGGCACGACAGCACAATCGAAGACTTGCGTTTGGTCATCACGGCGCGAATGGGATCGTCATCCATGGCGATAACGTCGGGTGCCTCCAGGGCCTCGACGCGCGCATGGGAGGCGGCAAAGGGGTTGACGATTTCGGCGGGGCCAGCTGCCAAGACCTCGATATCGGGATCGGCGGCAAGCGCAGCCTCGATACCATCGAGAACAACCTGAGGTTTCTCGTCTCCACCCACAACGTCTACACAAACGCGAACGTTACTCATATACATGCTCCTTATACAAAAATGGCCGACTCATTGAGCCGGCCATTGTGGTTCCATTTGGAACGGCATCGCATCCAGAGTATACCGTTACTCGGTAACGATAACCTCGCGGTCCTTGTAGAAACCGCAGCTG
>JAXJLC010000262.1:0-2840 GCA_036297365.1 Collinsella sp. | reverse complement strand
GAATAGTCGGTCGAGGCGCCCTGGGCAACTGAGCCCGGGGTGCCTTTTTCTACTGCGAAAGCAAGAAAATGCCCGGGAAAACGATTGCAGCAAAATTTCTCGGAAATTGGTCAATGTTGCGCAACAACGTCGCGGCTATTGTTGAGAACCTAGTCATGTAAGGTTTGAAGGCGTGCAACGCCTTAGGAAAAGGAGAAGCTTATGTTCTGTCCCACTTGTGGTTCTCCCATTTCGGATGATGCCAAATTCTGCCCCGTCTGCGGTTCTGCCGTCGGTGCCGCTTCCGCTGCTCCTGCTCCGCAGCCCGCGCCGCAGCCTGCACCTCAGCCCCAGCCTGCTCCGCAGCCCACGCAGATTCAGCCCACTCCGGTTCAGGCAGTTCAGCCTCAGCCTCAGCAGCAGTACGCCGGCCAGCAGCAGTACACCGGTCAGCAGCAGTATGCTCAGCAGCCTGCACCTGCCCCGATGGGCTATGCTCCGATTAAAACCGACCGTGGCGTGATCGGCTGGCTCCTGCTTTCCATCGTGACCTGCGGCATCTATTCATATTACTTCCTCTATTGCCTCGCTCGCGACATCAATGTCATGTGCCAGGGCGACGGCGATTCCACGCCGGGTCTGGCAGCATTTATCCTGCTGTCGTTCGTGACCTGCGGCTTCTACGCACTCTACTGGTACTACAAGATCGGCAACCGCCTGCAGGCTAATGCTCCTCGCTATGGCCTGATGTTCCAGGAGAACGGTACCACCGTTCTTATGTGGCAGATCGTCGGCGCGCTGCTGTGCGGCCTTGGCCCCATCTTTGCCATGAACATCATCATCAAGAATACCAATGCCATGGCAACGGCTTATAACGTCCGTCTTGGCGCTCGTGCCTAACGATAAGAGCGGCGTGAACAGCTCCCAGGGACATAAGGGCGCGGCGGAACTCATTCGCCGCGCCCTTTCTTGCATCGGCGCGCTCTTTGTCGCCTGGCTCGCACTCTACCTGCTCGATATCGGCTGCGTGTTTCGCCTGATGACGGGCATTCCCTGTCCGGGATGTGGCATGACGAGGGCCTGGCTGGCAGCACTGCGCCTCGATTTTGCGGCGGCCTTTGCCTACCATCCGCTGTTTTGGGTGGTGCCGATTGCGTTTGTGCTCGCGTTCGTGCGCGAGGAGGTGACGTCGAGCAAGCTAAAGCGCGGCATCGACATTGCGGTTGTTGTTCTGTGCGTGCTGGTCGTTGCCGTATGGATCGTGCGCCTTATCAACCCGGCAGACGCGGGCCTGCTCTTTGGCGGCCATGCGCCCGCCGGAGTCCCCACCGATATCATTCACCTCGAAACCCCACGCTGGCTCACCATCCTTCGCTCTTACTTGTCGTGACGGAGGACGCGCTAGAAAAGCGGTCGACACATAAGCGGGGGCGAACGTTGAGATAACGTTCGCCCCCGCTTTGCTATAGCCAGGTTGTTATAGGTGGGCGTGACGGCTACTCGCCGTGCTTCTCATCGTGGCGAGCGGCGGCACGGGCATCGTGGATGCCC
The DNA here is from genome assembly GCA_036297365.1 of Collinsella sp. GTDB lineage: Bacteria > Actinomycetota > Coriobacteriia > Coriobacteriales > Coriobacteriaceae > Collinsella. The sequence goes on along the minus strand of JAXJLC010000262.1, from coordinate 1,310 downwards.
TTGATTGCGGCATGGCGGGCGGTGCGGGCGTCGTGCACGGCGTCGCGGGCCTCGGCGGCAGTTGCCTTGGCAGAGCGCAGCTTGGCTGCCAGGTCGGGATTGGTCTCGGCAACCGCGGCGATCGTGGGGCCGTCGAGCTCTTCTTGCGTGGGCTCGGCCAAAAAGTCGATGGCATACTGAGCGGCTACCATGGAGCCCTTGGCGAGCACGCTCTCGTCGATCTTATAGAAGCAGGAGTGCTGGGCATAGGTGGCGCCAATCTGGGGGTTGCGCGTGCCAACAAAGGCGAGCACGCCCGGTACGCGGCGCAGATACTCCGAGAAGTCCTCGCCCGAAAGCGTGCCGCGGTAATGGCCCTCGCCCGCGGGACCCAGGCACTTGAGCACAGCTTGGCGGCAGCGCTCGCTCGAGGCGGCATCGTTTTCGACCTTGTAGTTGGCGATGGTGTAGTCGGTGAGCTCGGCCTCGGCGCCTAGCGCTGCTGCGGTGTGCTCCACGATGCGGCGCATAAGCTCGGGCATCTCTTCATGCGTCTTGCCGCCATAGGTGCGCACCGTGCCGGCGAGGTACGCCGTGCCGGCGATAACGTTGCGCGCGGTGCCGCCATGCAGCTCGCCGACGGTGATGACGGCAGGTTCGTAGGGGCTAATCTCGCGCGAGACGATGGTTTGCAGGGCGTTGACGATCTCGGCGGCAACCATAACGGCGTCGTGGCCGCGCTGGGGCATGGCGCCATGGCACGAGGTGCCGCGGACGTCGATGCGGAACCAGTCGGTATTGGCCATGCGCGGGCCGGGCTCGCAGCTTACGGTGCCGGCGTCGACCTCGCTCCAGATGTGCGCGGCGTAGGCGCCGTCGACGCCGTCGAGTACGCCCGTGCCGATCATGAGCTTGGCGCCCTGGCCGTTTTCCTCGCTGGGCTGGAATACGATGCGAATCTCGCCGTGGATGTCATCGGTCATGTGGCGCAGGATTTGCAGCGTGCCGAGCATCATGGCGATATGGCAGTCGTGGCCGCAGGCATGCATGCAGCCCTCGTTGACGCTGGCGAACTCCTCGCCGGTCTGTTCGGTGACAGGCAGAGCGTCGATATCGGCGCGCAGCAGGATACGGCGGCGCGGCGTGCCGTCCTCGCGGTAGGCATCGGGCGCGGTACCGCGGAGCGTCGCCACCAGGCCCGTCTTGAGCGGGCGCTCGTAGGGGATATTCATGGCGTCGAGCTGGTTGGCGATGTCGGAAGTCGTGCGCTCCTCGGCAAGGCTCAGCTCCGGGTGCTTATGGAAGTGCCGGCGCTGCTTGATGATGTAGGG
>JAXJLC010000261.1:0-4856 GCA_036297365.1 Collinsella sp. | reverse complement strand
CGGCGACAACACCCCCGCGCCCGCTCCTGCCCCCACGCCGCAGCCCGTGACGCCCGCTCCGGCTCCGACGCCTTCCGCACCGAGCCAGTCCGTTGACGGTGGTACCGTTGTTTCGCGCGCCTACAGCAAGCTCGGTTATGCTTATTCTTGGGGCGGCATTGGACCGAACAGCTTTGACTGCTCCGGTTTTGTAAGCTACTGCCTCACCGGCCGTTATTGCCGCCTTGGCACCACGGGCACCTTTATGGGCTGGACCCGCGTGTCCGATCCCCAGCCTGGCGATGTTGTGGTTAACTCCTACCATACAGGCATCTATATCGGTAATGGTCAGATGATCCATGCTTCCGACTACAAAACGGGCGTCATCATCAGCTCCGTCGCTGCTGGCATGAACAACAATTACATTTTCGTGCGCTACTAATTTATTACTGCAGCGAACGAACGTGGGCCTCGCGATCTTGAGTCACGAGGCCCATTCTTTTTTTCCCTTACCGTTTGCCATAAGATCAGGACGACTATCTAGTATTCAAAACTAGATAGCTGTTCAATCAATCAAAAAGATGGCTATAATTGTTGGGGAACAATTAGAAAGGACCCTCAATGAGCTGGGCACTTATTTCCGATTCGAGCTGCAATCTTCGCGATTGGCAACCAACCGCACCTCATACCACCTTTGCATTTGCACCCCTTAAGATCCGAGTGGGGGAGCGCGAATTTGTCGATGACCTCTCGCTCGATGTTAACGAGCTCAATTGCGCCGTGCAGGCGGAGTCGAGCGCTTCTTCGAGCGCCTGTCCAAGCGTAGGGGAGTGGGCTGAACTCTTTAGGCTTGCCGACAAGACGATCTGCATGCCCATCTCGGAGGGCGTATCGGGAAGCTACAATGCCGCGGCCACCGCACGTGACATGGTGCTTGCCGAGGAGCCCAACCGCCAGATTCATTTGGTTAACTCGCGAGCCGCGGGTGGCAAAATGGATCTGATCTTCTTGCTGTTCGACCGCTATCTTGCGAGCAACCCGGACGTTTCCTTTGAAGACGCCTGCGCCTATTTCGATAGCTTGGAGCAAAACAGCAAAATCCTCTTTAGTTTATGCAATTACGAAAACCTTGCGAAGGCTGGACGTATTCCCAAGGCAGCCGGGGTCATTGCCAACAAGCTCAATATCCGCATTTTGGGCACGGCGAGCGAAGCGGGCGAAATTGAACTCGTTGGGCACACGCGTGGCGAAAAGAAGATGCTCACCAAGATTGTCGACACCATGGAGGCCGAGGGTTTCACGGGCGGCGAGGTCATCATCGATCACGTTGAGAACGAAGCTGGAGCCCAGGCGCTTGCCGACCGCATTGTGGAGCACTGGCCAGGCTCCAAGACTATCATCATGCCCTGTAACGGGCTAGATTCCTATTACGCCGAGATGCACGGTCTCATCATCGGTTACGGCATGGGCGTGGCTTCGGGCCGATAATGTCCAACTAGTCAAACGCGCGGGCGGGATAAGGGGCCACTGGCCCCTTATCCCGCCCGTCTTATACCTCAGTTAGCTATTAAACCCATTGAACTTAAGATAGCTCATCAGGTATGCCTTCGAAACAAAGGACGATACCGCACTGCGTACGAGCAGCGACTCGCGCGTAACTTGATGTGCGGTATCGGGCACAGGAGTCTGCTCGACGGAAAACGCCGCACGAATCGATGCCTCAAGCTGATCGACAACATAATCAAAGGCGGTCGGAGCGTCGTAGCTCAAGCGCTGAATATTAAAGAGCGCCTGAACCGCAGCGATGGGTAGCACCTGCTTAAAGATACAAATGGCGATGAGACGCGCAATCTGCTCACGGCCATACTGTTTTTTAACCGGAGCAGGAACGAGGCCGACCTTCACGTAGTTATTGATCATCGATGGCGTGATAACGGGCTGCTCTACGCAAATCGAAAGCGGCTCCATCCACAGCGCAACATATTCAATAACCTGATCGCGATAGAGCGTTACGTTGGGCAGCTGGTCATAGCGTGGCAAGCTCAACGCGTTGAGTTTTCCCACCATATCGGACTGAATAAATGCATCCGGCAGCACCGTCGGCTGAATATCCTCCGGCTTAATGCTGACCGATGTATCGGACATCGGGATAACATGTTTAGCGTGGTTCATAAGAGGCCTCCGTTCGTTTTCTATATTGTATTCTAGGTTATCTAGTTTTGCATACCACATAGCCGCTAAGTAAAAGTGGTTAGACAGCACATTGACGCACCGTCCAACCACTTTGTTTAAAGATAGCAACCTTACATAAGATATATTATCGTACTTATCCGCGTAGGAAAGCGTATGCGCTGGTTGCCGCTATAGCACCGTCCGATACGGCGGTCACAACCTGGCGTAAACGCTTGGAACGAATATCGCCGGCTGCGAATAATCCGGGTGTGCGGGTGGCCATGGAATCATCGGTGACAATGCCGCCGTCGGGAGTCAGATCGACTAGGTGCTCAACGAGCTCGGTATGTGGCTGCGTCCCCGTAAAGACAAAAATGCCAAACGAGCCAGGTTCAAAGGACTCGGCGTGCATTTCACCAGTCGCATTGTCCTTGAACGTAATTGTCGTGGGCATCGCTTCGCCAGAAAGCTCAACAATACTAGTTTTGTACCTAACTGAAATATTGTCCTTAGCGAGCACTTTATTCACAACGCCCTCGGGTGCACGGAACTGATCGCGACGCAGCACAATGGTCACGCTGCTGGCAATGTCGGACAGGAACAGCGCCTCCTCGCATGCCGAATTGCCGCCTCCGATAACAAAGACCTGCTTGCCACGGAAGAACATGCCGTCACACGTCGCGCAATACGAAACGCCCCGACCGCGATACGTGTCCTCGCCAACAAAGCCCGCAGGACGCGGCGTGGCGCCCATGCACGCAATGACGCTCTTGGCCGCTGTGTCGCCCATATCATGATGGATGGTAAATTGAGCCGCATCGGCATCGTAATCGACGCCCGTCACCATACTCAATTCAACCTGAGCCCCCAGGCCTTCAGCATGCTGTTGGAATCGCTCACCAAGTTCAACACCGCTCAGCAGCGGAATGCCAGGATAGTTCTCAATCTCGTTGGACGTGGCGATCTGTCCGCCCGACATGCCCTGCTCAAAGACAGTCGTCGTCAGGTTGGCGCGCGCCGCATAAATGGCGGCAGCATAGCCCGCGGGGCCACCGCCGATAATCGCAACATCGATTGTCTGATCGGTAGTCATGAAGAGTCCTCTCGTCGAAACGTTGTCGTTCTTTGCGCTCATACCCAAATTTACGTGAACGTGACACTCATGCACTACAATGATAAATCCGTGTTACAACGTCGAAGGGGAGTTATCGATGGATCAGACGCAGACGAGCGACGACGCTCCCCTGCTCGCGCACAGCGCTCCCCAAACGAAGCAAACCACGCTCTTGACTCAGCAAAAACCTCTCGTGACCATCGTGCACGCCTCGGTCGGCTCGGGTCACAAGGCCGCCGCAAATGCGATTGCGCAAGCATTCGACCTCATCCGCGGCACCAATGGCATCCCCGAGGATGTTGAGATTGAAGTGCTCGATATCCTTGATTTTGGACGTATTAAATTCGACGGCAATAGGACCGCGGCTTCTTTTACGGGAGCCACGCGCCCCATTTATGACCTGACCTGGCGATATACGCTTACGGGACATCTTCTCTGGGGCGGCGGCACGGCATGGTCGCGAATTATGTTTCCCGCCTTCAACGAATATATTCGCAGCCGCAGGCCCATAGCCGTGGTCGCAACGCACATCACAGCAGCCAATGTAGCTGCGGGCGCCCGCGTAATTACGGGTATCGATTATCCGGTTATCTGCGTACCGACCGACTACGAAGTCGAGGGCTGGTGGCCCCACAAGGACACCGATCTATTCTGTGTTGCCAACGAATTTATGGCCGAAACGCTGCGTCCGCGCAAGGTGCCCGAGGCAAAGATTCGCATTACCGGCATTCCAATTCGCGCCGGATTCGACACGGATTACGACCGCGAGGAAGAGCTAGCCAAGTTCAACCTCCCCACCGACAAGACCGTCGTGCTGGTAATGGCCGGCGCCAGTTTGCCTCAGCCATACGTCCGCTTTCGCGCGGCGATGGACCACACACTCCCCTTCCTGCGCGGCTTCGAAGACATGCACTTTGTCTTTTTGCCCGGCAAAGACGTGGAGTATGCCACCCGGCTGAAGACGCTCTTCGATGCCATGAAGCTCGAGAACGTCACGGTGTTGGACTATGTCGACGACATGGCGGCCCTCATGCACGGCTGCGACCTGGCAATCCTCAAATCGGGCGGACTAACGGTCACCGAGTGCCTCTGCGCACATCTGCCGATGATCCTGCTGGGCAAATCGTACGGACAAGAAAAAGCCAACACCACCATGCTTACCGGCATGGGCGCTAGCATGCACGTCACCACGGCACGAGAGCTCATCGTAACCCTGCGCCACCTGCACGACCATCCGGAGTCACTTAAGGCGCTGCTCATCAATGGCGAAGTACTACGCCGCCCCCACGCAGCCGAAGACATCGCCATCGCCAGCATGGAACTCGTAGGCAAACCCCAGAAGCGCAAACGAGCCTTCTGCCGCTTCTACTGGGGCGGGAAGCCTGCTCATATCCGCTAGTGTCGGACTGTTCGCTTGCCCGTGGGGGCCTATATATCATCCCGTGCTCAAACATTCTCGCTTCGCCGCGAAACTGCGCGCGGGACGATATATAGGCCCCCACAGGCAAGCTGCGTTTACGCACTAGCAGCAAAACTAGATTCCCCTCCAGTAGAACCAACAAAGGCGAGACCGGAAAAGATAAATACAGTT
>JAXJLC010000260.1:0-5830 GCA_036297365.1 Collinsella sp. | reverse complement strand
GCCCGTGGGAGGCCAGGGCGCCGCTGACCGGTGGACGGCACCGAGCCGTACGCTTGAACTGAGAAGGGGGAGGCCTCGCGGCCTCCCCCTTTTTGCGTTTATGGGGCGTAAATGACTCTATTACACCAGACGATCTTATCGTTTTTGGTATTGAGCCTTTATTTAAAGAAGATAAATCGAATAACAAGGGCAACTGCTATGGCCACAATGATCAAAAGCAGGATTGTCAGTCGATGCTGCTTGCGTCGTTTACTTGATGAAACGAAGATTGATTTTCCCTGTTTTGGCGTTTCGAGATAGCGAGCCGAATGCGTCAAGGTTTGCTTTGGTCGAGGACCTCTTTGTTGATGAGTGGCGGATGCTTTCATCGGCTCATCACTAGCTGCGCTGTTTTTAGATAATGGTGCGTCTTTCAGATATACAGGGTCTCCCGAGGCGACGCCCATATGTTTACGCCCCGTTTGGGCATCCTCGAGTGTTTGATATCGATTTCTTGTCACATACTCGGGCTCCGGATCATTAATGGGCTCTTGCGAGATGTGGGGGCGATGGAACCGTGGCGGCTGCGTGGAAGTATCTTCCCCCTGCGTCGGCATAAACATTTTGTTCTGGTTTTGGTCGTCCATGATGCCCTTTAGCTCGTTACCAACAACGTGTACGCGCTCATTGTAAGCCCCTTGTTATTTGTAGCTGGGGACATACTCGGTATTTAAGCTCTGGTTCAAAGAACCTTAACCTTCCTAAAACCTAAGTCATACGCACTTAGATATGCTTATAGTACTGGACTCAAAAAACTTTATAGTCGATGTATATATGAGCATTGGGTGGGCATATATAAGAGCGTCAAAAGAAGTCCCAGTCACCTGGAAGATGACTCGGCAGTCCTATAAAGGAGTGGTAAACATGGCAAGCATGGTTCCTTATCGTTCGGTTTTTGGCGTTCGTCCCTCTGCAAGCTCGCTGTTCGATCTGTTTGATGATATGAGCGACCTAGCGAACAGCTCGATTGCCTCTAAGGCGTTCCCCGTTGACGTTGAGGATAAGGGCGATGGCTATGAGGTCAAGGCTTATCTGACCGGCGTCGCCAAGGACGATATCGATGTCGAGCTTAACGAGGGCCGTCTGTCCATTAGCGTGAATGTCGAGGAAGACGAGGAGAACGAGGGCAAGAACTTCCTGCAGAAGGAGTTCAGCTCGTACAGCGCGACGCGTGGCGTGTATCTTAAGGACGCTTCGAGCGAGGGCCTCTCGGCTAAGTACGCTGACGGCATCCTGACCGTTACGGTTCCCAAGATCGTCGAGAAGAAGAACGTTACGAAGATCTCCATCGAATAACTTCGTTGGTGTTCTTCGCTATTAAAAGACAACAAAAGGGGCTGGGAAGCGATTCCCGGCCCCTTTTGCTGTTTAGGACAGTCTATTGAATGGTTGCTGGCCGATACTGGCTTGCGGGGCGTATCGAGAGTTTTCGCGATCCTTGGAGAAGGGTGGCGGAGCTGCCGAGCTCGTCATCCAGGGTTGCGGCTAGAGCTTTGGCATAGCTTTTGACGGTAAGGCTCGGACGATTGTTGTCTTGGCTGATATGCATGGCAATGAGCTGTTCGGTGCGATCGGTAACAAGTTCGCGCGCGGCTTCGGCGGCTTGGCCGTTGGAGAGGTGTCCCCTTGCAGACAGGATGCGCTCCTGAAGAAAGCGGGGATATTCTCCCTCGCGCAGCATGGTCACATCGTGGTTGCTTTCGAGCGCGAGGACTCGACAATCTTTGAGGGTGTTCATGGCTTGGCTCGATAGCTCTCCGGTGTCGGTAGCAAAGCCGATGGAATCATCGAGGGCGTCGAATCGAAAGCCGATTGGATTTATGACATCGTGTGATGTTGAGTAGGTTTGCGCGTGGATGCCGGCAATGGATAGGGTGTCACCGGGGTCGAATTCCTCGACAGGCAGATGCGAAAGATTTTCTTTGCTCGAAAGTGTGCCCCTACTGGCAAAGAGGGGACCGTGCCAGTGCTTGCACCAGACATCGAGACCCTTGATGTGATCGCTATGCTCATGAGTAATGAGAAGAGCCGAGACGTTGTCTGCCGAGAGTCCCAGTTCTGCCATGCGCTTTAATGTCTCGCGGCGAGAAAGACCGTCGTCAATCATGATGAGCCCCCGGGGGCCTTCGATGAGTGCGCAGTTGCCTTTTGAGCCGCTGCCAAGGATATGAAGGTGCAGACGAGACATAAGATTCCAAAGGATACAATGGGTGCGGACGAATAGAGGAGGAAGCAAATGCCTACGGTATCACAGCATTACGGACACCATGCCGTGCCCGGGGCAGTCGATGAGACCCGAACGAGGCAGCAGGCTGCTCCTGTCGTGCTCATGGTATCAGGCGGCGCGGACTCGACGGCACTGCTTCTTATGGCGTGCACATCAAAGCTGGATATCCAAGACGGGCGCGGTGTTGCCCCCATTGCTCGCGAGCGCCTGCATGTGCTGCATGTAAACCATCATCTGCGCGGCAAGGCGTCCGATGGCGACGAGGCCTTTGTGCGTGAGCTCTGCGCGAAATATGGTTTACCGCTGTGCGTGGAGCACGCTTATTTTGATGGGGAGTCGGGCAATATTGAGGCCGCGGCCCGCGAAGTGCGCTATGCCGCGGCGCGGAGGTATGTTCGCGAGCTCTGCGCCCAGACGGGGGCACCGCGAACGGCGGCTCGTATCTGCACCGCGCACACGTCTTCGGATCGCGCGGAAACGTTTTTGATGAACGCGATTAAGGGTTCGGGCCCCGCTGGCCTATCGAGCATTCCTCGCCGGAGGAATATCGTGGTACGTCCCTTGCTCGACCTAACTCATGGCGAGCTCGTGGGCTATCTACAGGTACATGGTCAGCCGTGGCGTGAAGACGAGAGCAATGAGGATATCTCGTATCTGCGAAACTACGTGCGCCATCGAGTAATGCCAGTGGTGGTGCAGCGCAACGCGAGCGTCTGCAAGACGATTGGCGCCGCCTGCGAGATCTTAGGCGATGAGGACGCGTTTTTGTCTCAGCTTTCGGCACAGGCGTTTCGAAGCTGTTTGCGCAAAGAGGCAGCGGGTGCGCTGGTGCTCGATGCCAGGCGCCTGGCTGCGGCCGAGGTGGTAATCGCGCGGCGCATCGTGCGACTGGCGATTAAGCGCATCGATCCGGACGCTCGTCCCGAGATGCGACATGTGGAGCGAGTCCTTTCCTGCGTTGCCGAGGGCACCGGCTCGGTCACGCTTCCGGCGGGGATTGACGCACGCATTGAGTTTGGCATGCTGGCGTTTAAGGCGCCGGCGGCTCGCGAGGGCCTGGTCGCGGGCTGGGTTACCGTACCCGGTCGTTTGCCGTTGGGCGGGGGACGTATGCTGGTCACAGAACCGATGGCTGTTGAGCCGGGATGCGATATCGTGCGCCGCGCCCGTGAGCTTGCGGCTGCCGGGGAAGTGACAGCTTTGGTAGACGCGGCTGCCCTGGGTTTTGCCGACAGCGATAGTGAGCGGATCCTGGCGGGCTCGCGTGGCGAGATCCCTGCCGAGGCGCGATTGGCGCGCCTGTGGGTGGACGGTCCCGCGCCGGGAGACGTGATGTGCCCGTTAGGGATGAGTGGCCGAAGCAAGAAAGTATCCGATTTGCTAGGTGAGGCTCGCATTCCCGTTTCCGAGCGCGCCGGCGTGCCCATGGTGAGGACGGCGCCGGGGGGTGCCGTGGTGTGGGTCGCCGGAGTTCGCGCGGACGAGCGTTTTAAGTGCACGGCCGCAACGCGCGTGGCATATCTGCTCCGCGTGGTCGATGCGGAATAGCGTCCCACGCCTGCTATTCTGTGCGACGTTGACGGTATTCCCGCGCTGATGGCGCACGGGCTGGTAAATTTACCCCGTGCGCTGCTAGAATGTGTAGTTCGCGTCCATACGGCGGTGTGTGGGCGATAAGCACAAGAAAGGGTTGTCATGGCTTCTCAACATCCGGATATCGAGAAGGTTCTGTTTACGCAGGAGGATATCGACGGTATCGTCTCTCGCCTGGGCGAGGAGATTACGCGCGACTACGCGGGTAAGGATCTGGTGCTGATTGCGGTCCTGCGCGGCGCCGTGGTCTTTATGGGCGACCTGATGCGTAAGATCGAGCTGCCGACCAACATCGATTTCATGGCTGTTTCGAGCTACGGCGACGGTGTGAAGTCCTCGGGTATCGTGCGTATCATTAAGGACCTGGATATCGACATCCGCGGTCGCGACGTGCTGATCGTCGAGGACATTCTGGACTCGGGCCTGACGCTCAAGTATCTGATGAAGAACCTCGAGAGCCGCAAGCCCGCTTCTCTGGAGGTCGCCGCCTTCCTGTGGAAGGACGTTGAGGACCGCGTCTCGGCCATCACGCCCAAGTATGTTGGAACCCATTGCCCCGATGCCTTTGTGGTGGGCTACGGCCTCGACTATGCCGAGCGCTATCGCAACCTTCCGTATCTGGGCATTTTGAAACCGGAGGTTTATTCGTAAGATGCCCGACGACCGTAACGACAACAATTCCCAGACTCCCCGGGACCCAAAGATCCCGGGGATGCCCGGAGGCAAGAAGCCCACGCGTACGGGCTGGCTGTATTTTCTTTTGGCTTGCGCGCTTCTGGGCTATGCCTTCTTTAATATGGGTTCCGGCTTTGCCAGCTCCAGCAATACCGTTAAGCTCGCGACGAGCGAGATGGTCAGCGCCATCAAGCAGGATTGCGTCGAAGATCTGACCTATACGGTTCAAGACGGAAGCGTGACGGGTCATTACTGGAAGACAAAAAAGGACAAGGGCGATACGAGCGAGCTCAAGAGCTTCTCTTCGACCTATGTCGGCTCCGATTCGCTTGCCGAGCTCATGGCGGAGCACCCCGATACCAAGTACATCGTCAACACCAACGATCCCGATTTTTGGGGCGACTTGGCGATGAGTGTGCTTCCGACGATCGCCCTTATCGCCATCATGTTCTACTTTATGCGCCAGATGATGGGCGCCAACAACAGGAACATGCAGTTTGGCAAGACCAACGCCAAGACCAACGAGGCCACACGCCCCAAGGTCAAGTTTGAAGACGTTGCCGGAGTGGACGAGGCAGTCGAGGAGCTCGAGGAGATCCGTGACTTTTTGAGCGATCCGGATCGCTATCGCAAGCTGGGCGCCAAGATCCCGCGTGGCGTGTTGCTGGTTGGCCCTCCGGGCACCGGTAAAACGCTGCTGGCCAAGGCCGTTGCCGGCGAGGCGGGCGTGCCGTTCTTTAGCATCTCGGGTTCCGACTTTGTCGAGATGTTCGTAGGTGTCGGCGCCAGCCGTGTGCGTGACCTCTTTAAGGAGGCCAAGTCCCAGGCCCCGTCGATCATCTTCATCGATGAGATCGATGCCGTGGGACGTCAGCGCGGAGCTGGCTTGGGCGGCGGTCACGACGAGCGCGAGCAGACGCTCAACCAGCTGCTGGTCGAGATGGACGGCTTTGAGGAAAGCGAGTCGGTCATCCTGATCGCTGCGACCAACCGTCCTGACATCCTGGATCCGGCATTGCTGCGTCCCGGCAGTTTTGACCGTCAGGTTACGGTCGACCGTCCGGATGTGAAGGGCCGCGAGCAAATCTTGCGCGTGCATGCCGAGAACAAGCCGATGGACGAGGACGTTAAGTTTGAGAAACTCGCCCAGATGACCGTTGGCTTTACTGGCGCCGATTTGGCGAACCTGCTCAACGAGTCTGCGCTGCTGGCTGCCCGCCGCCATCGTTCCGTGATCTCGATGGACGAGGTCGAGGAATCGATGGAGCGTGTGATTGCCGGACCGCAGCGCAAGGG
>JAXJLC010000259.1:0-10656 GCA_036297365.1 Collinsella sp. | reverse complement strand
GGCCAGGCACGCCGCAAGCTTGACTGGGACGCCATGTGGGAGTGCGCGCTCGACCCGGTTACGGGCAAGAAGCGCTACGAGGAGTCCCCCGCCGCCACCGAGGGCACTTGCACCATGTGTGGCAAGATGTGCGCCGTCCGCACCGTCAACAAGATCTTCGAGGGCACCACGATCGACCTCGGCATGGAGGACTAACCCTGTCGCCGCGGCCGCCTCTGGCGGCGAGCTGGTGCCTGTCAATTGTTGACGTGTGAACATTTGCTTGCATTTGCGTAAAGATTGCATCGCCCGCCCGGGTTCGACATAGAGTCGGCCCGGGCATCTTTATAATGCTGGCTTATAGACCCATTTGATTCCGACCGAACAAGGGAGCGAACATGGATCGCAGTAAGGTACCTGCCGTTCTATCCATCGCAGGATCCGATTCCAGCGGTGGCGCCGGCATTCAGGCCGACATCAAGACCATCACGGCGCACCGCCTGTATGCCGAGACGGCCATCACCGCCATCACAGCGCAAAACACACTGGGCGTCACCGCCGTGCAGGATATCTCACCAGATATCGTAGCCGCGCAAATTGACGCCGTTTTTGACGATATCCGCCCGAGCGCCGTCAAGATTGGCATGGTTTCCTCTGTCGAGATTATCGATGTTATCGCCGACCGCCTGAGCGCCTGGAACGCGACAAACGTGGTAGTCGACCCCGTCATGATAGCCACCTCGGGCGCACGGCTGATTGCCGAAGATGCCGCCGAGGCGCTCACCCGCCGCCTGTTCCCGCTAGCGACGGTTATCACGCCCAATATTCCCGAGGCCATGGCCCTGCTCGACTACGAGGTCGACTCCGAGCGCACGCAGCAAAATGCTGCCATGCTCCTCACCCGCCGCTTTGGTTGCGCATCCCTCGTTAAGGGTGGGCATCTTGTCAACGAGGCCAACGATGTACTGGCCGAACCCGCGCCACTCGATGACGAGGGCAACCATCTGGGAGATCCACTCACCACGTGGTTCCGCCACAAGCGCATCGAGACCGACAACACGCACGGCACCGGATGCACGCTCTCGTCCGCCATCGCCTGCGCGCTGGCCCAGGGCATGGATCTTGCCGATGCCGTCAACGCGGGCAAGGCATACCTGACAGGCGCTCTGGCCGCCGGCCTGAACATGGGCAAAGGCTCCGGCCCCGTCAACCACATGTGGCAGTATTAAGATTCGCAGCCCAAAACCACCGCAAAGGGGACAGACACCTTTGCGGTGGTTCCCACAGACATCTCGATCCGTAACAGTTAGAGTCCATTTTTCGGCCCACCTGTTACAGATTGAGACATTCAAATTCTGCCGAGAAGATAATCTCGATCTGTAACAGTAACTCGGCAAAATCGACCCTAGATGTTACAGATCGAGACAAACGACCGATATCGACCTAAATAATCTCAATCTGTAACATCTAGCCCGTTTTCGTCCTTACAACTGTTACAGATCAAGACAAACCAACGAAACAAGCCGCCGCAAGGGGAACTTTTGTACTGCTTTGCGTCGCGTTACTCACCGAGCATCTCTTGGAGCTTGGCTGCCACGGCGTGACCCAGGCTCTCGTGGCTTTCGGGCATCATATGCAGATAGTCGATATCGCCCGGCTCGGCAAAGTCGGCGGCATTCAAAAAGTCGCAGCCAAACTGCTCAGCCACATGTGCGTAGTACTCACCAAAATGCTCCGAGGCCTCGACGGAACGCTCGTCAAAATCGGTCATATATACATCGGCGATTTGCGGCTTGATCTTGATAGGTGCCATCAGCAGAATACGTGGGCAGGGTGCGGCATTGGTCCAGGGAAATGCACGAACCGCGCGAATCAGCGCCATAGTGCCACGGGCAATATCGGAGGCCGTCACACCAAAGACCGTCTTGCAATCGTTAGTTCCCAGCATAATAACGATCGCATCAAGCGGCTTATGGGCCTCGAGCAGCATCGGAAGTGCGCGGATGCCGTTAAGATTGGTGTCCAGATGGCACATGTCGTCGCGTACCGTCGTGCGGCCGTTGAGGCCTTCTTCAATTACATGCCAGCCCTCGCCTAAGTCACGTTGGGCCACGCCGCACCAGCGCACATCGTGCGCATAGCGTACCGCGGTGCCGTCGCGCATGCCCGCCGGATCATAGCCGTAGGTATTGCTGTCGCCAAAGCATAGAACGTTTTTCATCGTAAGCCCTTCCTTTTAGTAAAAAGCCGGCGGGAGCAGCCTCTCCCGCCGGCTCGACCTATCTGTCAACACGTACCGGTTACAGGTACTTGCGCCAATCGTCCTCGTCCTCATCATCCTCGGTAGCAGCCTGGGCCTGCTCGGCGGCGCGAGCTGCCGCAGCGCGAGCGGCAACCTGAGCATAGGACTCCTCGTTGCGCTCGGGGAAGTTTGCCAGCACGTGCTCGAACTTGGCAAAATCCTCATCCCAGCGCGTAGAAGGCACGGCAAAGAAGACTTGCTTGACCTTAAAGTCGCCCGACGCGAGCTCCTTGCGGAAGAGCTCGGCCACGGCCTCTGCGTCAAAGCCGTTGTTGTCGCAGCCCCAAGCACCCAGCACGAGCTTCTCGCGACCCAGCTCGTCGCAGATGGCAAGCACAAAGTGAATGCGGTCGCGCAGGGCATCCAGCAGAGCATCGTCGCTCACGCGATACTCCTGGCGGGCGCGCTTAACGTTGGGCGCGGCGGCCACGATCACGTCGGCGTATGCATGCACGTGGTTGCGGTCGAAGCGCACCGCAGGCACCACTAGGGCGCGGTTACGATAGAGCTCGCAGTTGATGTTGCGGCGACGGTTCTCGCCGTACCATTTGCGCTGCTTATCGAGAACGTTGTACAGATACGAATCGGCGCACAGTGTGGCCTCCTGGCCCAGATAACCCTGAATATAGCCACCGCCCGGGTTGGTGAACGAGGCAAAGGCGAGCACGGCCATGTCGCAGAACTGCGCATAGCCACGACCGTTGTCCAAGATGGCCTGCGTGGCGGAGGCATCGAGCACGGTGACCTCAGGCAGGGACGCAGCAGGCTCCTCAGCAGGCGCGGACTCAGCTTCGGCGATTTCCTCGGCAGGCTCCTCGACGGGCTCAGGAGCTGCCTCGACCTCGGCAGCCTCCGCGCCCTCGACGTCCTCGGCAACCTGTTCTTCGGTGGCCACAGCACTCTGAACCTTGGCCTTCATCGCCGAGACAAAGCCGGCAGGCATACCGTCAAACTCGCGAACACCGGCAAGCGAACGCTCGATATCCTTGGCGCACGCTTCGGACACAGTTGCCACGTGACGCTCGGCGGCCTTGGCACGCGCCTCGCGCTTGGGATTGGGCTGACCCGCTCGGTTGGACCTGCGGTTACGGTTCCTGTTGTCGACGTCTGCCATAAGTGGTCACCTTTCTCGGTCTCTGCTGCTATCGGCTTTTCCCATCCATGATACCCCGCAGCGTACAAAAAAGACGGCCCCGAAGGACCGCCTTTCGCATCGATTTACACGCACGGCAAGCACCGCCGCAATTCGCCACTAGTCGCGACGGCCAAGGATGTTCAGGATGCGCAAGAACACGTTGATAATGTCCACGAATAGATTGGACGCCATGAGCACGGCGTTGGGCAGCGTAGGCGGCACCGTCGTGGCAACATAGGTGTCGTAGCCAATAAAGCCGGCGAACACCACGATCACGATCAGGTCGGTGATGGTCTGCGAGACACCCATGAACATCAGCACGATCTCAACCAGAATCGTGGCGAGCAGAATGCCAAAACCGATGCCATATACGCGCTGGAAAAACTTGGGGAACGTCACGCCCAAGGCGCCAAAGACAAAGGTGATGGCGGCCGTGGCGATAAAGGCGGTGTTGATAGTGGGCAGGTCATAGTTGGCAAGGCCAAACGACGCGGTCAGGCCAAAGGTGCTCGCAAAGATCACGTAACCCACGAGCGACAGGCCCACGGACTGCTTGCCCGCAGCAGCCGACATCATGACGATACCGACAATAGTCAGGATAAACGAGCCAAAGACCAGTGGCAGGGCGGCGCCGCTCATCATCATGCGGGTAAACGCCATGGTGCTCGTAAAGTAAGCACCGGCGCCCATGGCGCAAAAGCCCAAGAAAATGAGAGCAGACATGGCGAGATTGTACGCGCGCGGCGACATCTCCTTGGCGCGACTTGCGCCGGTCTCGATGGGGCCGTTCTGATAGCCCTGGATATCGTTCATACTTCGTCCTTTCAAAAAACGCAAGACAGCGCCGTAGTTGACAAGATTCCTGCCATTGTACCCGAATGCTGTACGTCCTTACCTGCGGCGCTCGCCCTCAAGCGTACGATCAAAGGCCCAGACCCACCAACGCATCACGTGCGCCTGCGAGCCGTCCGCCCGCTCGCGCGTCTGGTCCTCCAGATACAACTCGGTCGCGTGCCTGCCAAAACGCACCTTATATGTTGCTGTACGGATGCCGTGGACCATCAGGCCAAACCCAATGGTCGAGATAATTTCGTCGATCGTAAAACAACGGCCGTCGACCCAGCAGACGGTGACCGGCACGACCTGTCCGCCCGCGAGGATGCGAGCCACGACGTCCACATACTGCTTGTGCACGCGCCGAGTTTTGCCGTCTGTCTGTCGATATTCCATGCCCTCTATTATCGAACGCATGTTTGTATGTTGTAAAGCGAACAGACTGTGGTTTTGGGGTGTTGGGGCGCGCACGCGTGTCCGCATGGCGTGTTAGCAAAAAGAATACCCGCGGTCAACAGGACTAATATTCAATTTTAGTGCCAAAAAATCCACTTCTCACGTCAGAACTCCGTTAAGAAACCCACAGGAGGTGATACGATTTATCATGTTTTTGTAACGTGCCTGCAAACTTCGAGAAAGCCCATATATGGACGTAACGTTCTCAACCTTCCTCGGCCAAATTGTGTCGAACCCAGTCCTTGCCGTCACCGTGATCCTCGCGCTCGGCGCCATCTTCGTCAACGGATGGACCGACGCGCCCAACGCCATCGCGACCTGCGTCACTACGCGTTGCATGCCCGCCCGCGCCGCCATTCTCATGAGCGCCGCATTCAACTTCCTCGGCGTGCTCATCATGACGCACTTTAATGCGAGCGTCGCCAACACCATCTCACATATCGTCGACTTTGGCGGAAACAGCACCATGGCGCTCGCCTGCCTATGCGCGGCGCTGTTCTCCATCGTCGTCTACGGCGCCACAGCGTCGCGTTTTGGCATCCCCACCTCGCAAAGCCACAGCCTTATCGCCGGCCTGACCGGTGCCGCCATCGCCCTCGGCGGCGCGAGCAGCGTCAACGTCCACGAGTGGATGAAGGTCATCTACGGTCTGGCGCTCTCCATCGGCCTGGGCTTTGTCATGGGCTGGGTCCTGTGCAAGCTCGTCTCGATTCTTTTCGCCGCCGCCAACAGGCGACGTGCCAATGTCTTCTTTAAATACGCTCAGATCGCGAGCGCTGCGGCCATGAGCTTTATGCACGGCGCGCAGGATGGACAGAAGTTCATCGGCGTGCTCTTTTTAGGCGTGGCCTTTGCCAGCGGCCAGACGAGCGTCGGCGATGCAGGCATCCCCATCTGGATTATGCTGCTGTGCTCGGCCACTATGGGTATCGGCACCAGCGTGGGCGGCGAGCGCATCATCAAGTCCGTCGGCCAGAGCATGGTCAAGCTCGAAAAGTATCAGGGCTTCTCCGCCGACCTCGCAGGCGCCGCAAACCTGCTGCTTGCCACCCTTACCGGCATCCCCGTGTCCTCCACACACATCAAGACCTGCGCCATCATGGGCGTCGGTGCCGTCAAGCGCCTCTCAGCCATCAACTTCGGCGTCGTCAAAGACATGATGTTCACCTGGCTCTTCACCTTCCCCGCCTGCGGACTCATCAGCTTTGTCATGGCCAAGCTGTTCATGATGTTCCTCTAGTCAAACCGAACGTCCATCCGGACCGCATTACTTCGCCCACCCGTCTTCGCCTCGAAAGGACCCACCCATGGCAAAGAAACCCGATTCGTTCTACTTTGATAACTACGTTGCCTGCGCCGACCTCGCCGTTCAGGCAGCCGAGCTGCTCACCAAGATTTTTGAGAACTTTGACCCCGCGCAGATCCACGACATGCTCGATAAGATGCATGCGATTGAGCATGCGGCAGACAAGAAGCACCACGAGCTCGAAGACGCCTTGCTCACCGCCTTTATCACCCCGCTCGAGCGCGAGGATCTGGATCTGATGAGCTGCTCACTCGACACCGTGCTCGACCGCATCGAGGGCGTCGTGCAGCGCGTCTACTTCACCAACATCCAGAGCATCCATCCCGACGCCATCGTCATCGCTCACAAGGTGACTGACGCCTGCCGCGCCATGAAAGACCTGATGGTCGAGCTGCCCAACTACCGCAAGTCCAAGACCCTGCGCGAACTCGTCATCCAGATCAACACCATCGAGTCCGAAGCCGACGAGCTCTATATCAACGCCATGCGCAACCTGCACGTTAACGGCAAGGACCCGCTCGAGGTCATCGCCTGGCGTGACGTGTACGCCTTCCTGGAGTACTGCGCTGACTGCTGTGAGAATGTGGCCGATGTTGTGGATTCGATTGTCATGAAGAACAGTTAATTGGGGGTACATGTCCCACCGGTCGCGGGCCCGGCCACTCATAACCTTTTTCACTCCGGCTGCAAGCAGAGTCGTTCAAAAGGTTATGAGTGGCCGGGCCCGCTCCCTTATGCACCACCATTGGGAACTTTGGCTGATAGGTTTAGCGCAATGGGGGTTTGGCTGAAGGGACCTTTGGTATCCGTTCGGACACTTTGGCCCTTGATGAGCGTTTGGCTGATTGCTGCTTTGGGTACTGTTTGGGTTACTTTGGGTTTGTTTGATTTTTAATTGTTGGAGGGCTTGTATGTCTTATTTGGATCTGGCTCGGGGTCGGTATTCTTGTCGCGAGTTTGAGAATCGTTCCGTTGAGCAAGCTGTGGTGGATGCCATTGTTGAGGCTGGGCGGATTGCTCCTTCTGCTTGTAATAATCATCCAACCCGTGTGATGGTGTTGGATACGCCTGAGCTTCTGGAGAAGGCAGCTGCTTGTCAGCCTCGGTTTGCTCGTGATGGGTCTATCTTTGGCGCTCCGCTTATCTTCCTTATTTGCAGCGTTACCGATGATGCCTGGGTGCGCCCGTATGATCAGATGAACTCGAGTGCCATCGATACTTCGATCGTCTGCGATCAGATGATGATGGAGGCCACCGAGCAGGGCCTGGGAACGTGCTGGGTATGCCATTTTAAGCCTGGGGTGGCACAGGAGCAGTTCAATCTGCCCAAGGGCGTCTATCCCTATCACATGCTCGTCTGTGGATATCCTGCCGACCACATCGCCGATCCCGAGCATCGCGAGGCCCGTACCATTCCCCTCTCCGACTTCCTCCTCAAGTAGGTTTTGGGACATGCCTTAAAACCTACCCTTGACCGCTCACCCGTTCGCCGAGTTCTGCGCCATTATGTGCAGGGCTCGGTTTTTTATGTTACGCACTCCGGCACAGTCATAAAAAAGGACCCGCAAGCTGCGGGTCCTTTCTAGGCACTAAATTGTAGGCCGAATGTTAGTCCAGGTCGTCGGCAGCAAAGTTGTCGATCGGGGCGAAGGGATCGGCCACGGGGACAACCGGGTCAGCGACGGGCAGCGGCTCGGCGGGAACAGTCACTGCAGGAGAAGCGGCAGAACCGACCGGCGTGGAGGCCATCAGATCGGCCGGGAAGGAATTCTGGGCATCGTCCATGAAGTGCTGGATGAGCTTGAGATACTCTGCCTTGAACTCCTCACGGGAAGCCTTGAGACGATCGATCTCCTCGAGCTCGGCCTGCTTCTCGGTCAGAGCCTGGCGGATAACCTCGCGGGCCTTGGCGTCAGCCTCGTTGCGGATACGCTCAGCGTTCTCGTTGGCATCGTTGACGATGGTCTCAGCGGTCTGCTGGGCAGCGATCAGGGCAGCGGAAATCTGGCGCTCCTGAGCGGAGAAGTCAGGGGCGGGAGCAGCCACGGGGGCGGCAGGAACGGCCTGGGCGGTGGCATCCTGAGCTTGGGCAAGCTGAGCCTGCGCATCGGCAAGCTGCTGCTCGGTAGCAGTCAGGCGACCCTTAAGGTCGACGATCTTAGCGAGCATAGCGTCAACCTCGGAGGACAGCGTCTCCAAGAAGACGTCGACCTCAGCAGGATCGTAGCCACGCTTGGCCTCAGAGAAAGTCTGAGCCTGGATGTCTGCAGGGGTAATAGCCATAACAAGTCTCCTTTTTCATCGCCTCGGCGCTACACGCCCGACGTAAGTTACTAAGTCAGTTCTACACGAGTATACCTATAAGAAGCTGCAGAACCAGCCTCTGCACCAACTGCAACGCAATAATCGCAACGACCGGCGAAAAATCGATACCGCCCATCGGCGGGATGAAACGACGGAACAGGTTGAGCCACGGACCGCACACGCTATCAAGCACCGCAGCAATATCCTGAAGCAAACCACCCTGCTTCATGGGAATCCACGTCATAAAGCAGTAGACGACAATGAGCGTGGAATAGAAGTTGAACAGCGTGTTGACCAGCTGGACGATAGTGTAGATGTTGATGGGAATCTCCTCGTCTTGTCTTTACTTAAGGTAGCCGTCGGCACGAAGCTTCTTGAGATCGGAATCTTTGACCTCGCAACCGGCGGGCAGCACCATGAACACGCGGTCGCCCACCTCCTTGACCGTGGCACCCAGACCGCAGGCAAAGCCGTAAGAGAAGTCCAAGACGCGCTTGGCAACTTCGGTGCGTACGCCCACAAAAATCAGTGCGACAGGCTGCTTGGTGCGAACGCGGCGCACCACGGTCTCCACGTCGTCATAGCTCTCGGGGCGCAGGACATAGGCCGGCAGCTGCGGCGTGGCGTTGATGATATTGCTCGCATAGGCCGAGGCATCGCTCGGTGCAGGCGCGGGTGCAGCGGCGGCACGGGCGCGGGTATTCTCGGCGTAGCTCGACGGCGTGTCATAGGCACCAGGACGATAACCGCTCGCAACACTGTCCTGCGAGCGCGAAGGCGGGTTATACGTCGTGGCATGGCGGGAGTCATCGCCGACCAGCTGACCGGAGCGCGTATACACGGCAACCGACTCAGCTTCACCGCGGCGCGTCTGGCCAAGCAGGCCGTTGCTCGGCTCGTCTTGGGTGTAGAAGCCCTCGCCCGAAGCACCACTGTAGCCGTTGTTCTGATAGCCATCGTCGTAGCCGTCATCGTAGCCGTAGTCGTCGTCCTGGCCATAACCCTGGTCGTAACCCTGCTGGCCGCCCAGGTGCATCTTATTTTTAATCTCGTCAAGGAAGCCCATGGTTGTGTCCTCTCGCGGTTTAGTGCAGGCGCACCGATAATCAGTGCGCACTTCAGAGCCTTATTTTACTGCAAACTCCGGGCTAAATACTACCCTGCCCAGGCGAACGAGCGTAGAGCCCTCCTCAAGGGCAGGCTCAAAGTCCTCGCTCATGCCACAAGAAAGCTCGGGCAGCCTCAGATCGGGATGCGCCGCCTCCAACTCATCCCTCAGCTCTCGCAGCCCGGCAAAGGTGCGACGCGCCACATCCTTGTTCCCCCGAGGGGCCATAGTCATAAGGCCCTGCACACAAATTCCCTCAAGTTCCGCAAGCTCGCCGGCAGCGCCACGAATCTCATCGGGCGAAAAACCGCCCTTGGACTCCTCGCCGCTTACGTTAACCTCGATCAGCACCTGCTGGGGGGCGGCGAGCTCGCCAGCTTCGATCTTGCGAATGGCACGGCTCGAGATCGCCTGCGCCAAATGAAGCGACCCCACCGAATGAATCAGCTCGGCCGAGCCCAACACCGCGTTGATCTTGTTGGTCTGAAGGTTGCCAATCATGTCGAAGCGCACCTCGGGCAGCTCCGGATGATCCGCCAGACCTGCAAGTTTGCGGACGAGCTCTTGCGGGCGGTTCTCGGCAAAATGGCGATATCCCACCTGGATGGCCGAGATGGTCTCATCGACGCCGACGGTCTTGGACACGGCAATCAAACGCGCGGCATCACGGGGCCTCCCGGCGCGATCGAGCGCGGCATAGAAACGCTCGAGTATCTGCTCGCGGCGAGCGCGCATTACATTCAAATAGTTATCCATTGCCAATCGCCTCCGCTAACAGCACAACAAGTAGTCCCATGCTAACGCAAGAGCGCAGCCCCGCATCCGCAAGGCCGCGCTCCCTTAGGTATTTACAATCTCTCAACGAACGGGGTACCCTACTCCTCGTCGTCCTCGGCATCATCCTCGTCCTCAAGATGATCCAACAGGTAGCGAAGACCCTCGCTCACCTCGTTAGCGGGCACCTTGGCAACAAAGCGTGCATCCACGGCGGGCCTCATAATGACGCCCTCGCCCGAAGGCACGCGCATGCTCTCGAGCTCGTCCTCATCCGTACGGACGATATCGCCGGCAGTCATACGCTGTCCGGTCAAAAGGAAGGTCAGACGGCAGGCGGCATCGATGGAAATCGAGGCAATGCGATCGAGGTAGCGCGAAACCATGATGGCACGGCGCAGGTCGTCATAGTTGCTGTCGTCGTCCATAAAATCGCCGGTGTCCATGCGGTTAAAGGT
>JAXJLC010000258.1:0-2385 GCA_036297365.1 Collinsella sp. | reverse complement strand
CCCTCGCAGCGAATGATAGTCGCGGTACCGGTCTCCACGTCATCGCGACGCGCCACAAACTCAACGCCCACGCCGGCATCCTGAAGCCCCGCCACGAGCGCATCGCCAAACGCATCGCGCCCGACCGCGCCAATCATGCACGTGCGCGCACCCATGCGCGCGGCGGCGACGGCCTGGTTAGCGCCTTTGCCGCCGGCATTGGTGATAAACCCACTGCCGCCGACGGTCTCGCCCGCGCGCGGCATGCGCTCGCACGCCACCGAAAGGTCCATGTTCATGCTGCCGAACACCGCAACGATGCCGCGATCTGCCATGGAAACCTCCTCATCTGCGGGCCTTATGCCCACCGTCGGCCGTCGATCGTGCGCTCTCGCACCTCTATAACTTTAGTTCACTTTGATGTGAACGCGCCCTTGAGGTTGCGCCAGCAGCAAGCATTCACAGGAGCAGGCAGCTACAATGAATATGTGCTGATTATTCTCGTCATTGGATGATGTTTTATGGAACAATTCCCACAATCGAGCCCACGCGGCCCGCGCCGCGCGCCCGATAACCAGGCGCCGCACGAACGCCCACGCGCCGACCGCCGCGCCGGCGGGTCGCGACACGGCCCAAGCCCGCATCGAACGCCCACCAACAAGGGCGCCCGCACCAACAGCGCCGCAAAAGAACAGGCGCCCGCTCGTCCCAAGTCCCGCTACATTCCTGCGCTCGACGGTCTGCGTACGCTCGCCGTCGTTGCGGTGGTGCTCTATCACCTCAACCTCACGTGGGCTCAGGGCGGCCTGCTCGGCGTCACGATCTTCTTTGTGCTTTCGGGCTATCTGATCACGCGCTTGCTACTCAACGAAGTCGCCAAGACCGGCCGCATCGACCTTAAGAGCTTCTGGATTCGCCGCATCCGTCGCCTAGTCCCCGCCGTGGTAACGGTAGTGTTCGTGACCTGCGCGCTGTGCACCATCTTTAACCACGTGATGCTCACCAAGATGCGCCCCGACATCCTGCCGTCGCTGCTGTTCTTCAACAACTGGTGGCAGATTGCCCAAAACGTCTCGTACTTCAATGCTCTGGGCGACCCCTCGCCGCTCACGCACTTTTGGTCGCTTGCCATCGAGGAACAGTTCTACCTGATTTGGCCGCCACTGCTGTTTGCCATGGTATCCATGCATGTGAGCAAGCCCAACACGCGCCGCGTGGTTCTGGGCCTTGCCGCGGTATCTGCCCTCGCCATGATGGTGCTTTACAACCCTGCCGCCGACCCCAGCCGCGTGTACTACGGCACCGACACCCGCGTGTTCTCGCTGCTGTTGGGTGCCTGGATGGCCTTTATCCCCGATCGCGACCTGGCGCCGGTGCGTCTCGCACATCGTTTGGGGCTCAATCGCCTGGCTGGCGCCGCCAAGCGCGGCAAGAGCGCCGAAGGCAAGCCTGGCGAGAAGGCCGACGAATCAGCCGAGGCCGCCCCGGCACAGCCGAGCGCCCTCGTGCGCTTTTGGTCCTCGCCCGCATCCATCGATGTGTTGGGCGTCGTGGGTCTGGTTGGCCTTGCCGCCATGGTCGCGCTCACCAACGGCTACACCGCGTTCCAGTATCGCGGCGGCACGCTGTTATGCTCCATCCTCACGCTCATGGTCATCGCGGCCTGCGTGCAGCCCCAGGGAATGGTTGCCCGCGCGCTGTCCGCCGAGCCGCTCGTGTGGGTTGGCATGCGCTCGTACAGCATCTACCTGTGGCACTATCCGCTGCTGCTGCTCATGAACCCGGTCGCCAACATCAACGATACGCCCTGGTGGCAGTACATCTTGCAGGTACTTGTGGTGGTCGCCGTAGCCGAGTGTTCCTATCGCTTTATCGAAACGCCGTTTAGGAAGGGTGCCTTCGGCCGCACCGTCACCGAATTCCGCGATGGCACCACCACGCCCGCCAACTGGGTGCGCGCGCACGTCCCTGTCTGTGCAGCCTGCGCTGTCGTGTTGGTCGTTGCACTGGGCGGCCTGATTTTTGTGCCCGAGACTTCCGCGCTGAGCGGCGAGGGCGCCGAAGTTCTGAACAAGGAAGCCAAAAACACCGCGCCCACCGACCAGCAGGCGGCCGACGACACCGACAAGGACAACGACGGCTTCCCCGATGGCTCCTACGACCTGTTGATGATCGGCGACTCCGTGTCGCTGCGCGCCGTTGATTCCTTTGACGGCGTGTTCCCGCACAGCCATATCGATGCCGAAAAGGGCCGCCAGTTTGATGCGGGCCGCGCGACATTTGAGGGCTATATCCAGCAGAACCTTGCCGGCAAGATCGTGGTCTTTGCCCTGGGCACCAACGGCTTGGTAACCGACGACCAGATCGACGCCATCATGGCCGATGCAGGAGATAAGCGTATTGTGG
>JAXJLC010000257.1:0-6142 GCA_036297365.1 Collinsella sp. | reverse complement strand
CGTTCGACGAGCTGCAGCACTACGTCAAGCAGCACGCTACACCCGTGGGCGATAAGCTCGAGGACTATCAGAACACCGTTAAGGGCAAGCTGGCCGATAGCGAGTACGTTGCCTCGGACGGCATTGTTGCAATGGTGTTTTGCCTGGTTCTTGGTATCCTGATTGCCTTTGTTCCCGTGGGATCCATTTTCTTTACCGATGGCGCACAGGCGAACATTACCGCCGCGGTTATCTCGGTGCCGATTGTGCTGGTGGGTATCGGCGTGGGCCTTACGTTCCGCCGCTTTACGCCGGAGGGCGCCGAGGTGGCGGCTCGCTGCAAGGCACTTAAGCATTGGCTCGAGGACTTCACTCGTCTAAAGGAAGCCGTCCCGGGCGATCTGGTGCTGTGGAACAAGCTGCTGGTGATGGGCGTTGCCCTGGGCGTTTCGAAAGAAGTGCTGCGACAGCTGGCCGAGGCCGTGCCTGCGGACCTGCGCAACAGCGACGATTTCTACGACAACTACCCCTGCTACTGGTGGTACTACCATCATCACGGTATCGAGTCTCCGCTCGATACGTTCGATGACGTGTATCACGAGAGTATCCGTGAGCTGGCGTCGAGCTCCGACAGCTCGAGCGGCGGCGGAGGCGGTGGCTTCTCGGGCGGCGGAGGCGGCGGCGTCGGCGGAGGCGGCGGCGGAACGTTCTAGCGAGTTCTGATTTTTGGGATGGATCTTCTCCGGCGACTGCCGACGGATCCATCCCATTTTTATTCGCTACCTACGAAGACTGTCCCCAACGACTAGTCACTGGGAACGTTCCTAAATGACTAGGTATGGCTGCCGGGTTTAGGCTGTTAGATCGAGTTCGTAGAGGAAGCTTTCGCGCGGCATGTCGTGACGGCGCTCTTCGCGGTTG
This sequence comes from Collinsella sp., assembly GCA_036297365.1. GTDB lineage: Bacteria > Actinomycetota > Coriobacteriia > Coriobacteriales > Coriobacteriaceae > Collinsella. The sequence continues at coordinate 5,242 of JAXJLC010000257.1, read as the reverse complement.
GCGCGGTGCGTGGCCGTGCGCTTAAAGCCGTGCAGCTCGTAGAACTTCCACGAGCAGTTGGAGTCGGTGTACAGGTGCGCCCTCGTCGCTCCAAGCGAGGACAGGTGCGAGACGGCGGCATCGAGCAGAACCGTGCCAACGCCCAGGCCATGGACATCGCGATCCACGGCAAGCAGCGTGACCTCGTTGTCGTGCGGCAACGGGCTGCTCTCGAGCAGGCGGTTGTTGGTTCGGATGGTTGCGCGCACAAACGAGAGATACTCGGCGCACGCATCGGGCTCTAGCTCACGCATCTGCGATAGCAGCGCGCGTTCGGTATCCATCCAATGCTCGTTGATAGTGGCGCCGGAGCTCTGTCCCGCACGCGCGAGCGAAATGCCACGCGCCTGACCGTCGATTACGGCAACCTGTGAAAACGTCGACGACGAAAGGCAATAGGCGAGGTCGCATGCGGCTTCAAGGCGGTTGTACTCATCGTTATCCGAATTGTTATGCCAAAGCTGCTGCAGAATCAGCGCGATGGCGTCGAAGTCTTCGGTATCAAACGGTCGGTAGAGAACCCGCGAGACCATGGTGCCTCTTTCTTTTGCGGATACATATCGAGCACAGTTCTACCACGCCATTGGCATCTAATTATGGTGCCCCTGTGTTCCATGAACTCACCGTGCCCGGTGCCATGCCCATCCCCTCCGCTCGCAAACTTTTTCTGCACATGCGCCCGTTGCGGGGTGCATCGATGCGCTCGATGCGCTACATTAAATCAGTATTTTCAATGCCGCTGCGCGAGCGCTGCAGATCGACGTATCACCGACTCACAGAGCACGGCGGCGTACCAGACAGGAGGACTGCATGGGATCTGATGTGAAGATCGCACGCGCGTTGATCTCGGTTACCGATAAGACGGGCGTCGTCGATTTCGCACGGACGCTGGTTGACGACTTTGGCGTCGAGATCATCTCTACGGGCGGCACGGCTCGTGCCATCGAGGACGCGGGCGTTCCCGTAACCCCCATCGAGGAGTTCACGGGCTATCCCGAGATGATGGACGGCCGCGTTAAGACCCTGCACCCCAAGGTTCATGGCGCGCTGCTGGCCCGCCGCGATTCCGAGCAGCACATGCAGGAGGCCGCTCAGCACGGCATTAAGCTGATCGACCTGGTCGTCGTCAACCTGTACGAGTTCGAGAAGACCGTTGCCAACCCCGAGGTCACCTTCGCGGACGCTATCGAGCACATCGACATCGGTGGCCCCTCCATGCTGCGCTCTGCTGCCAAGAACGCCGCGAGCGTTACCGTCATCTCCGACCCGGCCGACTATGATGCCGTCCTGGCCGAGATGCACGAGACCGGTGGCTGCACAACGCTTTCCACCCGTCGTCGCCTGCAGGTGAAGGTCTACCAGACCACCGCCGCCTACGACACGGCTATCTCCCGTTGGCTTGCCGCCCAGGCAAGCGACGTGGCGGACACCTCTGCCAAGCTCGAGATCTCGCTGGAGAAGGTCGACGACCTGCGCTATGGCGAGAACCCGCAGCAGAAAGCCACAGTCTATCGCTTTGCCGAGGGCTGCGAGAATACCGCGAGCTCGCAGTTCCCGCTCGTGGGCTCCAAGCAGATCCAGGGCAAGCCGCTCAGCTACAACAACTATCTGGATGCCGACGCCGCTTGGAACCTGGTCCGCGAGTTCGACGAGCCGGCCTGCGTAATCCTCAAGCACCAGAACCCCTGCGGTTCCGCCGTTGCCGAGGACATCACGGACGCCTACGACCGTGCCTTCGCCTGCGATCCCAAGAGCGCCTTTGGCGGCATCATCGCCTGCAACCGCGAGGTTCCCTATGAGCTAGTCGAGCACTTTGCCGATCAGAACAAGCAGTTCGTCGAGGTTATCATCGCCCCGAGCTACACTGCCGAGGCGCTCGAGCGCATGGCCAAGCGCCCCAACCTGCGCGTGTTGGCGACCGGCGGCGTGGACCACGGCGCCCAGGTGGAGCTGCGCTCCGTCGACGGCGGCATGCTGGTGCAGGAGGTCGACCACGTGACCGAGGATCCCGCGACCTTTACGTTCCCCACCGACCGCAAGCCCACCGACGCCGAGATGGCCGAGCTCGAGTTTGCCTGGAAGGTCTGCAAGGGCGTTAAGTCCAACGCCATCCTGGTCTCCAAGGGCAAGGCCGGCATTGGCATGGGGCCGGGTCAGCCCAACCGCGTTGACTCCGCGCTGCTTGCCTGCGAACGCGCCGAGGACTTTTGCGAGCGTGAGGGCGTGGAGAAGGGTGGCTTTGCCTGCGCAAGCGACGCGTTCTTCCCGTTCCGCGACAATGTTGACGTGCTTGCTGCACACGGCGTGACCTGCATCATCCAGCCCGGCGGCTCCAGGCGCGACGACGAGAGCATCCAGGCTTGCAACGAGCATGGTATTGCGATGGTCTTCACGGGTGCCAGGCATTTCCGCCACTAAGTTCCGCCTTGGGACAAAATAATCTCTGCAAAAGACGGCTGCTCCGTTTGGAGGGCCGTCTTTTTGGTATAAGAGGACGGAATGACTAACACGAAAGGTACAACCATGCCCCAGATTGATGATGCCGAGCTGTTTGGCAATGCCGAGGATCAGCGTGCGTACGAGGACTTTTGCGCCAATCAGGAGGCGGTCGAGAAGTTTACGCTCGACAAGCCCGCGCTTGTCTGTCGTTGGCGCATGTCCAATAAAAAGGTGCCCATGCTCAACCGCCACATTCGCGCACTGTCCGAGCGCTTGGTGCAGGGCGAGCCGCTTACCCATAACATGCTCAGTTGGGCCAAGCAGCACGTTGAGTGGTCGCTTGCCGAGGGCGATTACACTGCACGCGACGGCGTGCTCATGCTGGTGATCGACGTCAACGGCAACGCCGCCATGACGGTGGGGGAGTACGAGCCGCTAACCGATACGTCGGCCAAGGCGCTGCGTGCCCGTTCCGCCGAGGCCCGCTCCGAGGCCGACGAGACCGGCGTGGCGCCCGAGCTGCTCGCCGCCGTCGATAACGGCGAGCTTGCCTTTGTGGCGCCGGCGGACGAGTGCCTGTGCGGCACGGCGACGCTCATTGAGCAGCTGGCCCAGACCAAGGGCATCCCGGTCATGCGTGTAGACATTCCCGCGCAGCTTAAGGGCGCGTTGTTCCTGGTGAGCGACGAGCACGGCGTGGTCCCCGCAACTGAGACGGACGCCGCCGAGGCCGACGCCGCGACGGTCGCCTTCTTCGCCGAAGGCTACGAAAAGCTCCGTGCCCGCCGCTAAATGATTTTTCTGGGACGGGGATTAAAAACTCATTTTGGTCTCCGTTTCCGTCGCGAGCGTGAGGCGGACAAAACGCCCCCGCTTGCGAACAGTTCTGTCACCTTGGTGCCGCGCGAGGCGCGCACCTGCGGCTCCGCGGTCATAATGGGGCAAGACAACCAAGAGGGGAGCGGAATCCATGGCGCTGATCTATATCGTTGAGGACGACGAACCCATTCGTCGCGAGCTTGCCGACATCCTTGCCCGTGCCGGTTTTGAGGTCGAGGCCTGCGAATCGTTCGAGCATGTTTCGCGCGATATTCTCGCCGCTGCGCCCGACCTGGTGCTGCTCGACCTGACGCTTCCCGTCAAGGACGGCCAGCATATCTGCCATGAGGTTCGCCGCGAATCCGAGGTTCCCATCATCGTCCTCACTTCGCGCACGACCGAGATTGACGAGGTCATGGCCATGACGCTCGGCGCGGACGACTTTGTTCCCAAGCCCTACAGCGCCCGTGTGCTCGTGGCGCGCATCAACGCACTGCTGCGTCGCACCGCGGCGGCAGGCGAGCGCAGCACACTTGTCCACAAGGGGCTGGAGCTCGACCTCGCCCGCTCCATGGTTACCAACACGCAAACCGGCACTAGCACCGAGCTCACCAAAAACGAGCTGCGTATCCTCTCACTGCTTCTGAGCCGCGCGGGCAAGATTGTTTCGCGCTCGGCCATCATGCAGGACCTGTGGGACTCCGACGCCTTCGTGGACGACAATACGCTCACCGTCAACATCAACCGCCTGCGCACCACGCTCGAAAAAATCGGCATCAAGGGGTATTTGACAACGCACCGCGGCCAAGGCTATTCGGTCTAGGGGCCGGCTATGTCGTTTGGCAAGTTCTTTAAAGACGCGCTGCTTCCCGTCGCCGTGTGGACGTGCGGCGTGCTGCTGAGCTGCTTTGTGCTGACGGTCGCCGGTGCACCCGTCTCTATCGTGGTCGTGGCGGTCGGCGTGTCCTTTATCTTTGGCATGCTTGGCATCGTGATCGAATACGCGCGCCGTCGTCGTTTTTTGCGTCAGTTGGAGCGCGCGGCCGAGGAGCTCGAGAGTCCCGCATGGGTGCAGGAGATGGTGCAATGCCCGACCTATGCCGAGGGCGAGCTCGAGTACGAGGTCTTGCGCCGGGTGGGCAAAGCCGCCTGCGACGAGGTTGCCGAAGGCCGGCGTCAGACCGATGACTATCGCGACTATATCGAGAGCTGGGTCCACGAGGCCAAGCTGCCCCTGGCGGCGGCCCATCTAATTTTGGAAAACCTGGACGGCAGCGAAGACGACCTGTCGCGCGTGGATGACCTGGGTCGCGAGCTGGCTCGCGTGGAGCGCTATATCGACCAGACGCTGTACTACGCGCGCTCGGAAGTCGTGGAGCGGGACTACCTGATTCGCCGCTGGGGTCTCAAGACCTTGGTGACGGGCGCGATTAAGGCCAACGCGCGCGAGCTCATCGCGGCGCACGTGGCCCCGGTGTGCGAGAACCTCGACTTTGAGGTCTTTACCGACGAGAAGTGGCTCGAGTTTATTCTGGGCCAGCTCATTCAGAACAGCATTAAATATGCGCGCGCGGATGGCGCAAAGATCGTGTTTTCGGGTGCGTTGCTGGACGAGGGCCTGGCGAGCGAGCGCATCGAGCTCACTGTTGCCGACAACGGCTGCGGCGTGAGTGCGGCAGACCTGCCACGCGTGTTCGAGAAGGGCTTTACCGGCGACAACGGCCGCACCACCAAGCGTGCAACGGGCATCGGCCTCTACCTAGTGGCGCGTCTGTGCTCCAAGATGGGCATCAACGTCACCGCAGCATCCGAGCCCGGCGAAGGCTTTGTCGTCACGTTTGCCTTCTCAACCAACAAGTTCCAATACTTCGAGTAACGCACGCGGCAGACGTCCGCCCAAACAAAAACGTGCCGCCTCAAACAAAACGTGCCGCCCCAAACGGGG
>JAXJLC010000256.1:0-6160 GCA_036297365.1 Collinsella sp. | reverse complement strand
GCGGCATCCACACCGCCCGCCTTGGTCGGATCGATATCGGCAACCTCGCGCATATCTACCTTGGCATAGGCGCCTAGGCGTTTGGTGTATTCGGCGCACGCGTCCTTCCAAAAGCGCTCTTTGAGCTTGCCAACGCAAACAACGGTATATTTCACGCGCGTTTACTCCTTCGACTCGCTTTGAACTTTGCCAGCGGTCAGCATCTGCTCGAACATCGAGGCCGACTGCGAGAAATCGCTCGGCAGCACGACCGTCGAGGTTTTGCCCGTGCGAGCGAACTCCGTCATCATCTCGGACCACTGCGTAAACATGAACAGCTGGTTGGCCTCATCGTTGCCGACGCCCGTCTCCTGGATGATCTCGAGCGAATCTTTGATGCCCAGCGCAATGGCCTTGCGCTGGTTGGCGATGCCCTCGCCCGCCTTTTCCATCGCCTCGGCCTCGGCGGTCGCCTCGGTGACGCGCTTGATGCGGTCGGCCTCAGCGAGCTCCTGTGCCGCAGCGCGCTTGCGCTGGGCAGCGTTGATGTCGTTCATGGAGTTCTCAACCTCGGTCGGCAGTGCGATTTTGGTGATGAGCGTCGACACGAGGGTGAAGCCGTAGGCGGCCATCTGCTCGGAAACGGTAGCGTTGACATCCTTGGCGATGTCATCCTTCTTGGCAAAGACCTCATCGAGTGTGTAGACGGGGATCGAAGAGCGCAGGGCGTCGGTAATGAAGTCACGCATCTGGTCGACGGGCTCCTGCAGCATGTAGTAGCTCTTGTAGATACCCGAATCTGCCGGGCCGGCGCCCATGTCATAGCTCACGTGGTACTGAGCAGAGACCTCAAGGCCGATGGTCACGTTGTCCTGGGTCTTAACGTCGATGCCAAAACCGTTTTTCATGGTGCGCAGGCTCACCGTGGCGGCCTTGCGGTCGATCAAGGGCACCTTCATGTGGAAGCCCGCGTTGACGATGCGGTTAAACTTGCCCAGGCGCTCGATGATCACGGCATGCTGTTGTTCAACGACATAGCAGGCGTTGGGAAGCAGCAGCAACAGGATGATGATGGGAATCAAAAGGCTGGTAAGGGCGGCGATGATACCGGACAACAGCATGGTCTCTCCTCTGATAGGCACACGTTGGGACTAGGATACCCGCACGAAGCAGCTGTGTGACACCAACAAGAGGACCCGTGGTCAAAAAAGGCCAAATATGAGTACTGTTACCAGTTTAGTAACAGCGTATTTGGGTCAAAATCGCCTCGTTGAACCCGAGGTCTATCGAAATTACTTCATTTTGTCTCAAGGTTGAGCCAAATTAGCGTACATCTGTTGCGCAAAATGAGCAAAAATGGCTTCATGAAATGTCTCTATTTTCATGTCAGTACTCATATTTGCCACTTTTTGACCACAGGGACATCTACCGCGCGAAATCGATATGTCAAATCTGCCAAAACGGCCCATAAGACGATATGAGAAAGCCATTGGGGGCCGCCTCCCCCGCGGCGCAGCTTCTTTCCGCGGGCTCGGGGTGCCACAATGGGCTTTGAGTATCGGCCCGTGCGGTAGCCCTTACCGCACCTGCGGGGAGGAGGCTTCCCATGCCCCATGTTACCTCCATCGGCCTGGACGTCCACGCGCGATCGGTCGCCGCCGCGGCGTTCAACCCCTTCACCGGCGAGGTGGTGCGCCGCAGCTTCGGCACCGACGCCTCCGAGATCGCGGAGTGGGCCCTCGGCTTCGAGGACCCGAGGGCGTGCTACGAGAGCGGCCCCACCGGCTTCCACATGGCGCGCGAGCTGCGCGCGCTCGGCCTCGACTGCGCCGTGGCCGCCGTCTCCAAGATGCAGAGGCCGGCGGCGGACGCCCGGCGCAAGAACGACCGGCGCGACGCCGAGTTCATCGCCCGCATGCTCGCCACCCACAACATCGTCGAGGTCCCGCTGCCCGACATGGCGGTCGAGGCCGCCCGGGACCTCGACCGCGCCCTCGACGACGCGACCCGCGAGCTCCGCCGCTCGAGGCAGCGCCTCAACATGTTCCTGATCAGGCTGGGCCACGTCTGGGACGAGCGCAACGCCGACGGGGCGAGGAAGAAGGCCTGGACGAGGGCCCACTGGAGGTGGGTCTCGGAGATCAGGCTCGAGGGGCCGCAGCGCGACGCGCTGGAGTACTACGTCACGGCCGCCCGCTGCGCGGAGTCGGACAGGCGGCAGCTCGAGAGGAGGGTCGTCGCGCTGGCGGGCACCGACCGCTGGCGGGCGACGGTGGAGGCGCTGTCCTGCATCAAGGGGGTCGACACCCTGACGGCCTTCAGGCTCGCGGCGGAGGCCGGGTCCTTCAGCAGGTTCCGCTCGGCGCCGGCCTTCGCGAGCTGGTGCGGGCTGACCCCGTCGGAGCACTCGAGCGGCGAGTCCGAGCGGCGCGGCGGGATAACCAAGGCCGGCAACGCGCTCGCGCGCACGGCGCTCATAGAGTCCGCATGGCACTACTCCACGTGCTCCCCGAGGCCCAAGGCCCCAGCCCCCGGCACCGACGTGCCCCCGGCGATACGCTCTAGGGCGGACGACTGCACCGCCAGGCTCCACCGCCGCCGCGAGGCGCTGGCCGCGGCGGGCAAGAGCGCGTGCAAGGCCAACGCCGCCGTGGCGCGCGAGCTCGCCTGCTGGGTCTGGGAGATCGGGTGCAGGTCCGAGGGGACCGTCCTCTAGCAGCCGGCGACAACCGACTCCCGCCGGGAGGGCCCGCGCCTCGACGCATCGCCGGCGCGAGTTCACGACCTTTTTGATGGGCAGCCCCGGGGCCGCGCCCGACAAAAGACTGGATTCGTACGATAGCGCCGGACGGAGAATCGAAATGCGGTGGGGTGCGCGGACATACCGGGCTGACCGCCGGAAGCGCACCCGCAAGAGCCCGCGGATATTAGCTTGCCAGGCAAGCGTCGACTAAGCCATACAGCGTGCGCGGGCTCTCCCGACGGGAAATCAGAACCACCCTTAAAAAGGGTGGTTTGCTCTTAGGGTATAACCCACGGGCCCCGGGCTCGCGTCTAAAGGCGCGGGCCCGGACTTCGTCCAGGCCTAGTGCATCTTGACCCGTGGCGCGCCGGTCGAACCGGCGGGATCACCCCCTCTTGAAGGGGTCCTCGTACTCCTTCACGCCCAGCTTGTCCAGCGCGATGTCGTGGGACTCCTGCTCCCTGATGTACTTGGCGATCGTCGCCTCGTTCAGGCCGACGGTGGACACGTAGTAGCCCTCCGCCCAGAACTTCCTGTTGCCGAACTTGTACTTGAGGTTGGCGTGCCTGTCGAATATCATCAGCGAGCTCTTCCCCTTCAGGTAGCCCATGACGCTCGCGACGCTGTACTTCGGCGGGATCGCCAGCAGCACGTGCACGTGGTCGGGCATCAGGTGCCCCTCGATTATCTCGATCCCCTTGTACTCGCACAGCTTCCTGAGGATCTCCCCTATGTCGCTCCTGATTTGGTTGTAGATCACTTTGCGCCTATACTTCGGCGTGAACACGATGTGGTACTTGCACATCCACTTCGTGTGGGAAAGGCTGTAGGCCTTCTGGGCCATGGCGACCACCCCTTCGACTCGAATTCTTGACGGCCTGAACAATCGTCAATATCGGTCGGAGGGGTGGCTTTGTAAAGCCGTTTGTCTCCACCCGCGTAGCGGGTGGTTTAAAGCTGGCCGCTGCGCGGCCAGCGGACTAAAGTCTTGAATAAAAAGGGCGCGTCCATACGGACACGCCCCTGTGCACAACAATGCAAAGAACGACTTAGAAGCTACCGCGCTTCAGGAAGTCGGGAAGCTCGAACTGATCGTTGCCGAAGTTAGGAAGCTCGGTGCCACCGACGTTGCGGGTCGGAGCGGCCTGAGCCGGGCTCATGGCAGGAGCGGTGCGCTGCGGCTCAGCGGAGGCAGCGGCCTTGCTCTGAGACTGCTGAGCAGCAAAGAGCTCGTCCTGACGGTTGACGTTGGAGTCGGAGAAGCCCGTAGCGATGACGGTGATACGCACCTGATCGCCCAGGGACTCGTCGACAACGGTACCGAAGATGATGTTGGCCTCGGGGTCGACGGCGTTGGCGACAACGTCGGCGGCGTCGCTGATCTCCTGGATGCCCAGGTCCTTGGAACCGGCGATGGAGAGCAGCACGCGCGTGGCACCATCGATGGAGCTCTCGAGCAGCGGGCTGGAGATGGCCTGCTGGGCAGCGTCGACGGCACGGGTGTCCCCAGAAGAGGTACCGATACCCATCATGGCGGTACCGGCCTGCTTCATGATGGTCTTAACATCGGCGAAGTCCAGGTTGATGATACCGGGGACGGTGATGAGGTCGGTGATGCCCTGGGTGCCCTGGGAAAGGACGCCATCGGCAATCGCGAAGGCCTCGAGCATGGTGGTCTTCTTCTCGGCGATGTCGAGCAGCTTATCGTTAGGGATGACGATCATGGTGTCGACGCAATCGGAGAGGGTCTTAATGCCCTCCTCGGCGCTCTTCTTGCGCTTGCGGCCCTCGAAGGTGAAGGGCTTGGTCACGACGGCGACGGTCAGTGCGCCGACCTCGTTCATCGCGATATCGGCAACGATAGGAGCAGCGCCGGTACCGGTGCCACCGCCCTCGCCGCAGGTGATGAACACCATATCGGCGCCAGCGAGCGCCTCGGCAATGTCGTCGCGGGACTCATCGGCAGCCTTGCGGCCAACCTCGGGGTTGGCGCCGGCGCCCAGGCCGCGGGTAAGGTCGGTGCCGATGTGCACCTTGATATCGGCATCAGAGATCGCGAGTGCCTGAGCATCGGTGTTGATGGCAACAAACTCGACGCCGCGGATGCCCTCTTCGATCATTCGATTGACCGCGTTGGTACCGCCGCCGCCGACGCCGACCACCTTAATGACGGCAAGGTAGTTGTTGATCTCTGTCTCGTGCATGTCGGTCCTCCGAACAAAGGTTATAGCCATAGCATGGGTCGACCCCTGCGCACATTAACCTTCAGGTTGAAAGTAAATGCAAAGGTAAACCGTATTATGGTTGCACATTATGAACGTATCAGTCAAATAATTGACCGTGAAAACCAAACAAAACCAGATAAACGGCGTGGTATGGCCCCTCAACAAAGCATCAACCAGCGCTACGAGGTCGGAGCATTCCTAAATGTGTAGTTACCCGGAGAGCGCACATTGATATACGTTACGCCCTCTACCTGCGAAAGCAACTTGGTGACTACGCGTTCCTTCTTGACGATATCGTCCGAATCGCCCAGCGACACCTCAATGCCGTTATTGAGGTTTGCCGAGATGGCTTCGACCGAAGGCGTGGAAATATCCTTGACTTGTCCCAAGAACTCGCTCGAAAAACCACGCACATAATCCAACCCAGCCTTAACGGCCTTGGAGCTCACTGCCTGGCCGGAAACCGGAGCGACATCCGCCGAGACATCAGTCAACAACACCGCGCCATAGTGCTTAGCGAGCGCCAGTGCGGCATCAATGCCGGTCAGGGTATTTGAGCCCTGCCCTGTCGTGATGACGTTGCCCTGGTCGTCAACTTCGACCGACGTCGACAGCGGGGCGATCCAGGTGTCATCATCCCCGATGGCCCAGGCAAGGTCATCGGAACTGATATAGGCAATTGCGATGACCTTGCGCTCCATAGGCGTAATGATGAGCGTATGCGGGAACTGACGCTGGACATCCACGCCCGAGACCCACGGGTTCTGCTTGAGATCCTCGGTAATCTGGTCGGGATCGACGTTAAAAAGCGACGTTCCCTCGGGCAAATCGATCAGCTGGATAGCATCGTGCTTCGTCACATGCTCGCTGCCTTGAATCTGAATATCAGTGGCGGTAAACAATCCAGAGTTAATCACCACGATGGCAACGACGACGAGCACGGCCAAGGCGGCCAGAACGCCGCCCACGATTTTGCCTTTGCCTGTAACGAGAGAAGCGGCGTCTGACGTTTTATTTGCCATCGCCCCAAGTGAAGACAACGGGTTGACGCCTTTTTTAGTCGAAGGCTTCTTGGCGGTAGCCGGCACCGATGTCAGCGAGCGCGGTTTCGATGCGCCCAGTGTGCGACCCGGACGCGCCGCTTTAGCTCCCGTCGAGGGCTTAGGAGTTGCCATAGGACGGGCAGGCTTGGCGCCCATAACAGGCTTTGACG
>JAXJLC010000255.1:0-5315 GCA_036297365.1 Collinsella sp. | reverse complement strand
TTGTTGCCGGCCTTGGTGATCGCGCCCCTGCGGTCGCTCTCCCCGCTGGAGTGCTCGGAGGGCGTCAGGCCGACCCACGCCGCGAACGAGCGGGCGTTCCTGAACCTCGAGAACTCGCCGGCCTCGAACACGAGGTCGGCGGCGGACGCGGTGTCTACGCCCTTGAGGCAGCGCAGGGAGTCGACCCTCCTCCTCCACCTGGGCTTGCGGGCCTCGGCCTCGACGAGCCCCTCGAGCCTCGCCTTCTCCTCCGCCGCCCGCCTGACCGCGTCGACGTAGTAGGCGAGCACCTCCTCGTCGGCCCTCTCCGCGAACCTTATCGACTCGATCCAGGACCAGTGCGCCCGGGTCCAGTTGCCCTTCCTGCGGCCGGTGGGCGTCCTCTCGTCGAAGACGAGCCCGTGCCTGAGCAGGAACTTGGAGAGCCGCTGCTTCGAGCGCGAGAGGTCGTCCCTCGCGTCCTCGAGCGCCCTGGTCAGGTCGCGGGCGGCCTCGCACTCGTCGTCGGGGACCCACACCTCGACCACGTTGCCGACCGACAGCATGCGGGCGAGGAACTCGGCGTCGTTGCGGTCGTTCTTCCTGCGCCTGTCCGCGCTGGGTTTGATCATCTTCGAGACGGCGCCGACCACGCAGTCGACCCCCAGGCCGGAGAGCCTCTTCTGCAGGTCGAACCCCGTGACCCCGGACTCGTACACGCACCTGGCCCTGGGGTCCACGGAACGGACCCACCCCGCGACGGCGCCGGCGTCGTAGCCGAAGGTCGCGCAGCGCGCCTCCCCGGTCATGACGTCGAGGGAGACTGCCTTTATCGAGCGGGCGTGGACGTCGAGTCCGACGAAGGTGGTAGTATCGAGCATGGGAGCCCCTTCCATGAATGCGGCGTGGCCGCCACGGTTGGATTAGACACTCACCATTGTCGGCCTAATCCGCGGTCTTTCATGCAGCAGGGGCTCTCAATGTTTTTATGTCCTGCTCATATCGTCTCTGCCGGCAGTTTGGGATGTTCCTTGGGGTAGTCATTGGGGACGTTCTTTAATGACTGGTCGTTTAAGAACGTCCCCAACGACTACCCAGAATGAGAGTGGATAATCTCCCGTTTTTGGCCTATACCAGCGCTAAAAGTGGGAGATTATCCACTCTCATCGAGCAAGTGTCCGAAAATCCGCCCTCATTCCTTCTTAGGACCCTCCGTCCCCGAGGATTCGAGGCTCGCCTGCCGAATGGTCGATGCGGCCGTCCTGCGTCCATGTCACACTCAGGGGTGGCCTGACCCAACTTGGAAGGAGCCCCCATGAGCCTTGACAACGTAACTCTGCGTGCCGCCACGCTCGATGACCTGGCCGGCATCGCCGCCATCTACAACCAGCTGTGGTGCAACACGCTGCGCAACCGAGGCGACGTCGAAGCCGCCGATTTCTGTGCGCGCTTTAACATCGCCATGCAGCTGCAGCGCTCCCCCATCGCGCTCGTTGCCGAAGCTGAAGGCCGCATCATCGCCGCTTGCTGCATCGGTATCTTCGAAGACGGCAAACCACGCACCAATCCCACGTGGGAGCCCTGCTACAACGAGATGTTCGTCCAGGCAACCGAGATGGCAAAGACCGCCGATGCCAAGCTCGAAGGCTCGCTCTTTGGCGATAGCCGCGAGAAGGCAACAGCCGACCGCTTTGCCGCCACGGGCAACGAATATGCCCAAGGCCAGCTCAACCTGATCATCATCGTGCCCGAATGGCAGGGCAAGGGGCTCGGCCGTGCGCTCATCGACCTTGCGCGCGCCGAACTCGCCAAAGCCGGGTGCACCAAATTCTTCCTGATGAGCGACTGCAACTCCGACTGGCAGTTCTACGAGTACCTCAACATGAAGCGCATCTTGGAGGATCACAGCCAGGACACCGGCGACGGATTTATCGTCTATATGTACGGAGGCGACACGCAGGATTAACTTGCATGTCGCCTCACGGGCTTTCTACAAGACGGCCCAAACCATCAACCAAGACGAGTCAACAAGGCGCGCTCTCCTCGGCAGCAAGGGCATTCGTGCTGTAACGAGTGGTGGAGATGGCCACGCTTGCACACAACTGTCTCGGATAGATAGCGGTCGAGCAGGCGCGCCCATGTGCGTGCGTCAAGACGCTCCTCCGCCCTGCCATACAGCGATCGACGGAGTGCCTCGCCCATAGTGCCGCTAAAATCATCGAGCTCAAGAGCGTACTTTGGGACAACGTATCCGACCAACGTCCCCACAAACGGGCTGTGCCCATTACACACGCAGCCGTTTATCAATGGTGCAGGCGGAATGTCATCGTCGTCCAGGTCAAATATGTCCAAGTCCAGCTCACCAGAAGCGTATGGGTGTATTCCGCGGTTAAGCATCTTAAAGATATGGACCGCGAGTCCAAAGTCATCCGTCTGTGGCGTAAACACGGGGGCATTCGTGGACGCTGCCAAGCTCTCGAAATCGCTGATGCCGGCTATCTCCATGAGTTGAAGCACCTCGGGGGCAATATAGCCGGGAGCGGCGCACGCAGTCCTATGTGTCACATCCGAAAGCGTAAAGCTATACGAGCGCCTTGATGGTATCCATGCCCGCATGCGCCGAAGCCTCGCAACCCTTCTGCCCGTTGAGCACGCACTCGAGCAGCGTATCGTATGCGCGCTGGGCTTCGGGGGCCAGGTACGCCCTGTTAAACATGCCCTCGGGTCGCACGTTTCCCTTCGAGTCGATCATATAAGGCCCCAATCTGTTTGGTTTCCCCAGATTGTGTGCCCGCACACCCAAGCCGCACGGCCCGCCGTTCAGCTGAAACCACCACACAAAAAGTCCGCCGACCATTGAAGTCGGCGGACTTTCGCGTGCGGACAATCAAGCACTGTTCACCATGGAACTGCTATTTACAGCGCGCCTTGGGCTGCTGCTGGGTGATGCAGTGGATGTTGCCGCCGCCGTAGATAACCTCGCGAGTCATGATACCGATGACTTCACGGTCCGGATAAGCAGCCTGGATATCCTTGAGCGCCTGGGCGTCATTGGGATCGCCGAACTGCGGTACAAGCACTGCGCCGTTGATGGGCAGGAAGTTGAGGTAGCTCGGCTCGAAAGCATCCTCGGGGGTACGCGGCAGCACGCCCTCGACGGGGTCAATCGTGCTGGCCTCCTCCTCGGTCATATATACCGAGGTCGCAGGCATAATCACCTTGTGGATCTTGAGCTTGCGGCCACGGGCATCCGTCGTCTCGGAAAGCGTCTTATACGCCTCTTGGCACTCCTTGTAGAACTTATGGTTGGGATCATCGGTCCACATGCAGCAGACCTCGCCGGGCGCACTAAAGCATGCGACGTCGTCCACGTGCCCGTTGGTCTCAAACGGGTCGATGCCATCCTTGATCCAAATGACCTTCTCGATGCCCAGGTACTCGGCAAGCTTCTCCTCGATCTGCTCCTTGGTGTACTGGGGGTTGCGGTCCTCATTGAGCAGGCACATCTCGGTGGTCACCACGGTGCCCTGGCCGTCGCAGTTAAACGAGCCACCCTCGAGGATATAATCCTCGGGACGATAGCGGTTAACCTGCTCGAGCTGTGCCACCTGCAGGCCAATGGAAGCGTCCTTGTCCCACGGGAAATACAGGCCGTCAATGAAACCGCCGTAAGCATTAAAGTGGAAGTGCGAGAGTGCCACGTCCCCCTTGTCGTTGACAAGAAACGCCGGGCCGGGGTCGCGAATCCAGCTGTCGTTGTACTCCATGTGGATAACGCGCACGTTCTCAACGCCGTCGAAGATCTCACACACCGCGGGGAAGTCTTCAGTGTTGACGCCCACAGTGATGGGCTGAAAACGTGCAACGGTCTTAATAATCTCGGTAAAGACCTTTTGCGCCGGCTTGGCACCACAGCGCCACACATCCGAGCGATGCGGCCACAAAATCCAGGTGCGCTCCTGCTCTTCGTACTCGCCGGGCATGTAGAATCCGTCCTTCTTTGGCGTAGACTCGCTCTCGTAAATGGTCTTCATTTCAAGCTCCTAAATCTCGGTGCTTTTGTTTGACGAGACCATGATGCGGCCGCACCGAGATGTTCTCAATGGTCCCTCGAGCCCCTTTCAGCGACCGACGGTATACCATTCGCTGACCTAAAGTTCTATTCAGGCCGAGAACATGACATACTGGGTTCCACAATGGAAAGGATGCCCTATGCCCCCATGCAATAATCAGCAGACTATTGAGTTGGACAGTACGACCTGGACTGCTCTCAACGAGCTCGCGCTTGCAATCCACGCATCACACGGTGTCGATAAGCTGCAAAAGGAGACCCTCGAGGGAACGACAGGGCTCGTGCCCCATCGGATCGCCATGTTCGACCTGATCGAGGCAGCGGGCAGTGATGCCCCACGCTACGTCCACCCCGCAAGCAGCGGAATGGACGACCGCGCACTGAGCGACTACTACAACCGCTACGCCGCGATGGACTATACAACATGGAGCTTTGACTTACATAAGGTCGGCGTCTACCGCGACCTCGACCTCGTCGACGTCGAGCGACGCGATGCCACGCCCATCTATCGCAAATGGATGGAACCGCAGGGCGTCTACTTTGGCTGTACGGCCACGCTCGCGCACAACGACAGCCCGCTAGGAAGCATCACCCTGTTTCGTGAACGCACGGCCGGAGACTTCACCGACACCGAGCTCGCAATCCTGCTCGAAGTCGCTCGGCACGCGAACCTCGCGCTCGCCAACCTCTATCCTCGGGGCATTAAACTCACCCAGACAGAAGACACAAACCAGCTAAATGCTTTCATTACAGAACACAATATCCAACCGCGCGAAGCCGAAGTCATGCGGCTCATGCTCGACGGCAAAACGAACAAACAGATGGCAAACGAGCTATTCATAAGCGAGTCAACCGTCAAGAAGCATGTCAACGCCATCTATCGCAAGCTCGGCGTCAGCAACCGCCTGGGCCTCATGACTGCCACGCAAAACATCCCGCGATAAAAAAGGGCGCCCTCCATGCAGAGAACGCCCTTTGATTTCGCCATTTGAATTAGTGTCGGCTCTGGCTCAAAGAGTAGACAGGTTTATTTTGGCATGTTTTATCTGGGCAAATGTCAGCCGCCGCGAGGGAGCTGCCTTCCCTCGCGGCGGTCTTCTAGCAGAAAAACCAAGTGAGTAGGCTTTTTGCAGGAGGTCAAGCACGCCCCAAAACGCCACAGCTCTGACCTGCACTGATAATTGTTCTCGGGGGAAGCGGGCACTGCGGGGCGCGGCAACGGCGCGCGATTTCCGCGTCGCAGCGCTACCCTGATGCTGAATGC
>JAXJLC010000254.1:0-7998 GCA_036297365.1 Collinsella sp. | reverse complement strand
GTACTACGTGTCCAACCGCGTTAAGACCATCGATGACGCCGTGGCGCGCGTGCATGAGGCCGCGCCCGAGGCGCGCGTGGGCGTGGCACACGGCAAGATGAGCCCGCGCGAGGTCGAGGACGTGATGATTGAGTTCGCGACCAAAAAGATCGATGTGCTCATCGCCACGACCATCGTGGAGAGCGGCATCGACAACGCAACGGCCAACACGCTCATCATCGAGGACTCGCAGCGCCTTGGCCTGGCGCAGCTCTACCAGCTCAAGGGCCGTGTGGGCCGCTCTGCCACGCAGGCCTACGCGTACTTTATGTTCCCCGGCGAGCTGCCGCTCACCGAGGAGGCAACGGCGCGCCTGACCGCACTTTCCGAGTTCCAGGACCTGGGCAGCGGCATGCGCATCGCCATGCGCGACCTAGAGATCCGTGGCGCCGGTTCGCTTATGGGAGCCGAGCAGCACGGCAACCTGTCGAGCGTGGGCTTTGATCTGTTTACGCAGATGCTGGGCCAGGCCGTGGCCGAGGCGCGCGGCGATGACGACGCCGGCGTGGAGGCGGCGAGCGTGGGTATTAACCTGCCGGCCGACTACTTCTTGTCCGAGGAGTACCTGCCGGCGGTGGACCAGCGCGTGCTCGTGTACCGTAAGCTCGCAGCGGCCGAGGACCTGGAGAGCATTGACGAGGTGCAGGAAGAGACCGAGGCCGCGCATGGTGAGCTGCCGTTGGCGGGACTCAACCTGTTCAATCGCGCGCGCATCCGCATTCGCGGCGAGCGCCTGGGGCTCGAGAGCGTCACGCTCAGCGGCGGTCGCATCACGTTTTTGGGCGTCGACGTGCCCAAGAAGGTGGCCTTTGAGCTTAAGACCCGCTATGGCGCGGTGAACTTCCCCAAGAGCCGCAAGTTGTCGGTGCCCTACAAGGCGGGCGCCGGCGCGGGCAGCGGCCTGGGTCGCGGTCTCGACGCCAACGACGGCACCGGCCCCGTGGCCGCGGCACTCATGCTGCTGCAGCAATTAGGCGCGAGCGACGATGACTAACAAGTAGGGGGCGTGGCGGGGCAGAGCTACCAGTTGTTCTTTGCCCGCCACCTCGCAGGTTGATTCCAGCCCCATCGAAAGGAAAGCATGTTCGGGTACATCTACAAGAAAGACGCCGCCGCTATCGCGGTTGTCCTGTGTCTTTGTCTGGGCGCGGGCAGTTTCTTCGATTATCAGATCTCGAGCGCGCTGTTCAATATCGGCAGCATGTACGGCCGCTTTATCGAGGCCGCCGGCGAGCTGCCGTTTGAGCTGACGGCGAGTGTCGCGGGCGTTATGCTCGTGCGCTCGGCACGACCCGATTCCAAGACGAGCAAGTGGCTCGCCGTGCTGGGCATCCTCGTCAACGTTGGCCTGGCCGGCTACGAGATCGTTTCGTCCCTGCGGGTTGGCGGCAAACTCATCGCGGTTCAGTTGGTACTGACGTTTGTGCTGGTCATCGCCGCTAACCTTGTCGTCTATCGCCTCACGCGCACGACCGAGCCCGACGAGCTCACGCGCTGGGCGTTGATGGTGCTTGTCGTGTGGGTCGCTCAGGCCATCATCCTCAACGTGATCGTCAAGCCGCTGTGGTCGCGCCCACGCATGCGCGTGATCGAGGTGACGCAGGGACTCGAGTTTCAGCCGTGGTGGGTGATCGGCAACCCCGACAAGTGGGCCTATATTGCCGCCGGTGTAGTCAAGGACGGCTTTAAGTCGTTTGCGAGCGGACACACGGCGCACGCGGCGATCGGCCTCATGCTCGCTGGGCTTCCCGCGACGGCCTTTAAGGAAAAGCCGTCGCGCCGTCGTGTGGTCTTTTGGACGGCGGCTGTGGTCGCGGCGCTCGTCGCGTTTGGCCGCATCGTGATCGGAGCGCACTTTTTGAGTGACGTGAGCTGCGGTTTTGCTCTGGTACTGGCACTTGAGTGCCTTGCCGCGCGCATTGCCTATCCCAGCGGCGTACAATAGCTCCGTTTGAATCATCTGGCCGATACCCGGTAAGAGAGGATTGCCATGCTCGCGTTCAACAACGATTATTCCCACGGCGCACACCCGGCGGTGCTGCAGGCGCTCGTCGATACCAACATGGAGCCGCAGCCCGGCTACGGTACCGATGCGCATACCGAGTGCGCCAAGCAGCTTATCCGCGAGGCCTGCCAGGCCCCCGATGCCGACGTGTTTTTTCTGGTGGGCGGCACGCAGGCCAACGCGACGGTGATTGACATGCTGCTTGCGCCCTACGAGGGCGTCGTTGCTGCCGAGACTGGCCACGTCGCCTGCCACGAGGCGGGCGCCATCGAGTTTGGCGGCCATAAGGTGCTCACCATCCCCGGCTACGAGGGCAAGATGCACGCCGAGGACCTCGAGAACTATATCCAGGTGTTCTACGAAAACGAGAGCTACGAGCACACGGTGTTCCCGGGTGCCGTGTACGTGAGCCTATCGACCGAGTACGGCACGCTGTACTCCAAGGCCGAGCTCGCGGCGATTCACGCGGTGTGTCAGAAGCGCGAGATTCCGCTGTTTGTGGACGGTGCCCGCCTGGCCTATGCGCTGGCGGCCGATGAGTGCGACATTACCCTGCCCGAGCTGGCGCAGCTGTGCGACGTGTTCTACATCGGTGGCACCAAGTGCGGCGCTCTGTGCGGCGAGGCCGTGGTGTTTTGCGGCATGCACGCTCCGGCGCATCCCATTCCGCGCATTAAGCAGCACGGCGCACTGCTTGCCAAGGGCCGCCTGACGGGCGTCCAGTTTGAGGCGCTCTTTACCGATGGCCTGTATTTTGAGATTGGTCGACAGGCGATTGAGACGGCCCGGGCGCTACGTCGTGTGCTGCACGAGCGCGGTTACCAGTTCTTTTTGGAGACGCCCACGAACCAGCAGTTTGTGATTCTGCCCAACGAGGACATGGCTCGCATTCGCGAGCATGCCTCGATCGAGTACTGGGAAAAGTACGACGAGACCCACACGGTGGTGCGCTTTTGTACCAGCTGGGCCACGACGCGGGAGGACATCGACGCATTGGCGGCTGTCCTGTAGCCTGATGTAATGACGAGGGCCGCCCTGCGCTGGGTTTGGCGCAGGGCGGCCTTTGCTTTTGGGGGGAGAAGGGTTGTATGACCGAGATGTCCGAGCCGACGATTCGCCTGGCGACGCCCGAAGACGCGCCGGCGTTGCTTGCCATCTATGAACCGTATGTGCGCCAGACGGCGATTACCTGCGAATACGAGGTGCCGAGCGTTGAGGAGTTCGCCGGGCGTATCGAGCGCATGCTCGAGCGCTATCCGTATCTGGTGATGGAGCTGGACGGGCGTCCGGTAGGCTATGCCTATGTGAGCCCACTCAACAGCCGCGAGGCATACGACTGGTCGGTCGAGACGTCGATCTACCTGGCGCGCGACGTGCGCCACGGCGGGCTGGGCCGCAAGTTGCACGATGCGCTCAAACAATGCCTGATCGCGATGGGCATCACCAACATGTGCGCCCTCATCGCCGTACCGCACGACAAGGACGACGAGTATCTGACGCACAACAGTCAGGACTTCCATGCCCATATGGGCTACCGCCTGGTGGGTACGTTTGACCGCTGTGCCCAAAAGTTCGGTCGCTGGTACGACATGTGCTGGATGGAGTTGGTCCTAGCCGAGCGCGTCCCCAACCAACCCAAACCAACCTGGTTCCCCGACCTCCCCAAACCTACCATTTAGGGACAGGTTTATTTTGGCAGGTTAGCCGATTGGCTCGGTGTATTTGGCGCGGTCGGTGCGTTGGATGCGCTTAGAGACATGGAGCGGGCGGCCGTCGGTGTCGTAGACGTAGTCGGTGATCAGGATCAGCGCCTGCCCGCGTTCGACGTTGAGCAAAAACGCCTCGTTTTGCGAGGCATAGCACACCTCAAAGGTCTTATGTCCCTGTGCTGGCGCGCGATGGAATTCTTGGCGCAGCGTCGCGTAGAGCGAACCGTTGATATCGCGATCGATGAGCGTCTCGAAGCTTGGCGGCAGGTAGGTGGTCTCCAGGCACAGCGGCACGTCGTCCAGGTAGCGCAGGCGGACAAGTTTGACGAGCTTGCTGCCCACGGCGGCGTCAAAGAACTTAGCTATGCTGCCGGCCGCCTTGGCAAAGCCCGAGTCCACGGTGCGCGTGGTGGGCTTCATGCCCTGACCTTCGACCTGCTTGGTATAGCTCGAAAACACTAGGTTGTTCTCGTGGAGCGCGGGCGTGTCGGCCACAAAGGCGCCACGCCCGCGCTCGGTGCGCACCAGGCCCTCATCAACGAGAACCTTAAGGGCGTGGCGCACGGTGCTGCGCGACAGCCCCGATTCGTCCATGAGCTCCATCTCGGACGGCAGCTTGTCTCCGCGTGCGTAGATGCCGGCGGCGATGCGGTCGCGCAGCATGCCCGCCAAGCGCTCGTATTGGGCCAGTTTCTTTTTAGACGAAGCATTCATGCAATCAACCTGTATCTAACCTGTATGCGAATCAAATTAAGCATGTATCCAATACAACAACAAAACCGCTGGTAGCTAGTTATCGAAAACAGCATCAGCAAAATTTCTAAGACAAATATAGCATACAACTAGTCGACATAACCAAAACATGTATGTAACTTGTATGCCATCGAGAGCATCAAACGAGAAGAAAGGCTGATGCACGATGACTACTCAGGAACAGGTTAAGGATGTCGTCTCCCAGGTTTTGGCTGACAAGGCAGACAAGGGCGGCATCAAGCGCGTCGTGTGGATTGGCGCTGGCGGATCCAACGGCGGCAACTATCCTGCCCAGTACTTTATGGAGCACGAGGCCACGCAGGTCGTGAGCTCCAGCTACACCAGCAACGAGTTCGTGCACGCCACTCCGGCCTACGTCAACGAGAACACCCTGGCCGTCGTCGTGTCCATGCGCGGCACCAAGGAGACCATCGTCGCCGCCCAGGTCGCCAAGGACCACGGCGCCAGCACCATCGCCATCTATGTTGACGAGTCCGGCCTCACCGAGGTCTGCGACTACAAGATCCAGTATGACAGCCTGGCCGTCGACGAGTCCTGCATGGGCCGTACCAACTCCGCCGTCGTGACCATGATCGCCATGGAGCTCACGCAGCAGACCGAGGGCTATGCCGAGTACGAGACCGCTATGGCCGCGTTCGACTTGGTCGACCCCATCTATCGCAAGGCCGTCGAGTACACCCGTCCGCTCGCTGCCAAGTGGGCCGAGCAGAACGCCGACAAGCCCTGCATCAACGTGATGGCTCAGGGCCCGCTCTTTGGTGCCGCCTACGTCTTTAGCATCTGCAACGTGCAGGAGATGCTGCAGATCGACTCCTGCACCATCAACACCTGCGACTTCTTCCACGGCCCCTTCGAGATCCTGGACAAGCGCACCTCGCTGTTCCAGCTCATCAGCGTCGGTCGCAGCCGCTGCAACGACGAGCGCGGCATCCGCTTCGTCAACCAGTACGGTGGCGAGCGCGTCTATCAGCTCGACGCCAAGGAGCTCGGCCTCAACGACATCAAGGACAGCGTGAGCGAGTACTTCAACCACCTGATCTTTGCCCCGATCCTCAACAACGTGTACATGCGTGCGCTCTCTGCCGTCACCCACAAGGACTACATGACGCGCCGCTACATGTGGAAGCTGGACTACTAGGGGATATTGGTTCCGCCGTTCTACCGAACGGCGGACCGGCCGACGCTGCGCACCCGGCATTTGGCCAATCTGCCGTTCAATTTCAAAGGCGCGACCAGAAGGTCAGCGCCTTTTCATTTCACGGCGCCTTGGCTCAAATGACGGGCGCTCGCTGACATTGCCAAAACGTCGGCGTTGCCGTGGTTGGCACTTGGGGACGTTCCTTTTGTGCTGGCACTTGGGGACACTCCTGGGAATCATTTCCTCGTTCGCCGATTTGTGTCTTGAAAAATGTATATAACGACTATAACGTAGTGTGAAACATATTGGAAACAATATCGAGGAGGCTGCGTTGAAGAAAAGCAATTTGGGCTATGTGCTGGTACTGATCGCCGCGCTTATGTGGGGCAGCATCGGAATCTTTGTAAACGGCATCTCGGCCATGGGCGTTTCGTCCCAGAGCATGGCTGCCTTTCGCTTGTTGGTCGGAGCGCTTATCTTGGCGCCGGTCCTGATGTTTATGGGCTGCCGTCCGGGTGAGGGGTCTACCGTGGCTCAGGGCCCGCTGGCCCTGTTCAAGGCAAGCCCTAAAGAGCTTGTTCCCTGCGCGCTTGTCGGTATCGTCGGTCTGGCCGCCGCCAACACCTGCTATTACGAGTGCATGGGCGAGGTGGGCATGTCCACGGCCTCGGTGCTGCTCTACACCTCGCCGGTGTTTGGCGTCATGCTCGGCCGCGTGCTTTATCGCGAGGACGTGACCCCCAACAAGCTCGTTGCCATTGTCTTTAACATCGTTGGCTGCGTGCTTGCGGTGACCAATGGCGACCTTTCCGGTTTTCATTTTTCGGTTTGGGGCGTCACGTCGGGCGTGATTGCAGGCTTTTGCGGTGCGTCGCTCGCGGTGTTTAGCCGAATAGCAACCAAGACGGTCCACCCGCTGGCTGTCACGTTTTGGGGCTTTGTTTTTGGCGGTGCGGTTATGGCGGCTATCGCGGCTCCGTGGCCGGATGTCGCCGCGGCAATGTCGCCACAGCTGCTGCTGCTGTTCCTTGGCTTTGGACTCATCCCCACGGCCGTGGCTTATATCTTATATATGCAGGGTCTATCCATGGGGCTCGAGACGTCGAAAGTTCCCGTCGTAATGTCATTCGAGACGGTCGTCACCGTACTGGTGGGCATTGGTGTCTATGCCGAGCCCGCCGGCGCGATCAAAGTCCTGGGCATCGTGCTGGTGCTCGCGTCCATCCTGATTATGAACACCGACTTCTCCAAGCTGCGCAACAGTGTGTTTGTCGGTCATGTCATTGAGAGCATGACCTTTAAGCCCAATGCGTGGTGGACCGAAAAATCGCAGGACATGGATCTGTTTAAGGAGCGCACCGGCATCGCGCTGGAGCCCACCGTGCAGGAAAGCCCCTGGTACTTCGTGCGATAAGGGATTGGCGCGGCGTCTGATCGGGCACCGCCTGGCCAGCGCCGGCCTTCCCTGCGCCAACGTTACGAGTACGTTAAACCCGTCAACGGTCGTTTTTCACCCGCGAACGGTCTTTATACTAATTAGCAATATCCGCAACGTATAAGACGTTATAATGACCATAACGAAAAGGAGGAGGCAAGATGAATCAGATCATTCTCGCATCTCATGGCGGCCTGGCCGCAGGCGCCAAAGACACGCTCGAGATGGTTCTCGGCGACGTGTCGAACGTCCACGTCGTGTCGCTTGCTCGTGACGACAAGGAGCCCATCACCAATAAGGTGGACGCCATGATCGCCACGTTCAACGCGGACGACACCGTCTATGTGCTGACCGATATGCTCGGCAGCTCGGTCAACAACAACATGGTCGAGCTTTCCAAGAACGGCACGAAGTTCACGGTTGTCAGCGGTTTCAACATCCCGCTGGCGCTCACGCTTGCTATGAGCCCCGTCCCCGTCAAGGGTGCCGAGCTCGCAGCCCTCATCAACGAGGCCCGCACCGGTCTGACCAACCCCAACGCACCGGTCGAGGCCGCCGCGGCTCCCGCCAAGAAGGCCAAGGCATCCCGTCACAGCTCCGGTCCCGCCAAGATCATCCTCGCACGTCTTGACTACCGTCTGCTGCACGGCCAGGTCGTCTTTACCTGGACCACCAAGGTTCAGGCCGAGCGCATCATCGTCGTCGACAACGCTGCCGCCAACGATGACATCAAGAAGGGCGCTCTTAAGCTGGCCAAGCCCCAGGGCGTGCGCCTGAACGTCTTCACCGTCGAGCGTGCCCTCGCCAAGATGGACAAGCTCAACACCCTCGGTGAGCGCGTCATGTTCGTCTTTGGCAACACGGCCGAGATGCTGCAGTTCTGCCAGGGCTACAAGCT
>JAXJLC010000253.1:0-2528 GCA_036297365.1 Collinsella sp. | reverse complement strand
ATCTTCTCTCTAATGCGATTTCCATGGCGTATGGTCACGCTAAGAGCTATCTGATGGTCGTTACTGGACTTTCGCCCATGGGGGCTTTGACGCTGCCGGCAATTCTTCCTTCGGAATTGGCAGCGGACAGCGATGCGTCTTTCCAAAGTGAGTAAGTTGTTCTCGAGTTGGATTTTGCCCGCCACTGTGTGCAAATATAACGAGGTGCCGAATCGGTAGTTTGACCGATTCGGCATTTAAATTTCGAAGTTTCTAGTTGAAGCCCTGCGATGCCCGTACTACGACAGCTAAATTGACCGTGACGTCCTGTCTTGCGATATGCATGTAGCTCCACACGGGTATCATGGTGAAAGCGATTTCAACGACAGGGGTGCTCGTGGTAAAGATGAAAGATGTGGCCGAGCTGGCCGGCGTTTCGAGCGCCGCCGTCTCGCGCTACCTCAACGGTGGATATATCTCGACGGACAAGGCCGAGCGCATTAAGAAGGCGATTGAGCTGACCGGATACGTGCGGTCCAGCCAGGCTCGCGCGCTGCGCACCGGCTCCACCAGGCTCATCGGCGTCATCGTGCCCAAGATCAACTCGGAATCCGTGAGCCGCATTACCGCCGGCATTGGCCAGGTGCTCGGTTGCCGTGGCTACCAGATGCTGCTTGCCAACACCGACAACGCGGCCGATCGTGAGCTCGAATACCTCGATTTATTCCAAAACCACCCGGTCGATGGCATTGTGCTGGTGGCAACTATGATTACTGACGAGCACCGTCGGGCGATTGAGTCGTGCCGCGTGCCGATCGTGCTGATCGGCCAGAATGTTGAGGGCGCGGCGTGCGTCTATCACGACGATTACGAGGCCGCCTTTGAGCTGGGCCATGCACTTGCGGGTCGCGTGGACGGCAAGATTGCCTATATTGGAGTTACCGATGAGGACCGCGCTGCTGGTTACGACCGCCGTCGTGGTTTTGAGGCCGGCTTGCGCGCCGCGGGCGTGGCACTTGATCCGAGCCTGATTCGCCAGGGGTCCTTTACGCTCGATTCGGGCTATGGTGCGGCGCGTGAGCTGCTTTCCGTCGCTCCCGATGTTTCGTTTATCGCCTGCGCGACTGACACCATGGCGGCGGGCGCGCTGCGTGCTATCGATGAGGTTCGCGGCATGGGCGAGGGCATACACCGCGTGAGCGGTTTTGGCGACAACGCGTTTTTGCGCGCGCTGACGGGCGGCATTCCCACCGTGCATTATGGCTACCTGACCAGTGGCGTCGAAGCGACCAACATGTTGCTCAACACGCTCGATGGCGTGGAGGGGGAGAGCGGTCTCAAGACGCTCAAGCTCGGCCATCAGCTTATGAATGTCTAGGTCTTGGGCACGTCTGTCTGCCTCTAAGTCGCCTTGTTTTGCCGTAAAACTACCATTCGCCGGCTTTTTCCTACCGTTCACCCTACTATGAAAACGATTACAGTGTAAGTGTCAAAGATGGCCGGGTGCACATGCGCCCGTTGGAGGAAAGGGAAGTCATGGACTACCGCAAATCAGCCCAAGAGGTGCTCGACAACGTCGGTGGCGCCGACAACGTTGTTTCGGCCGCGCACTGCGCCACGCGTCTTCGCCTGGTGATTGCCGATAATTCCAAGGTTAACAAGGAGGCCATCGAGAACGTCGACGGCGCTAAGGGCGTCTTTGAGGCCCAGGGCCAGCTGCAGATTATTTTTGGCACCGGCACCGTCAACAAGGTCTACGAGGAGTTCATCGCGCTCAGTGGCGTCGAGGCTGCCACCAAGGCCGAGGTCAAGGAGGCCGCGGCGCAGCAGCAGAACATCTTTATGCGTGCCATTAAGGTGCTCGGCGACGTCTTTGTCCCCATCATCCCTGCCATCGTGGCTTCGGGCCTGCTGCTGGGCATTATGAGCGCCCTCAACTTTATGGCCTACAACGGCTTTATCGCGCTCGACACCAATAACTTTATCTATAAGATCGCCGACCTGGTCTCGGGAACGTCCTTTGGCATTCTGCAGATCCTGATCGGCTACTCCGCCGCCAAGGCCTTTGGCGCCAACCCGTACCTGGGTGCCGTCGTCGGCGGTGCGTTCATCAACTCCTCGCTGCAGAGCGCCTACACGGTTGCCTCCGAGGGCGTTCAGACCATGGTCACCGTCATCCCCGGCGTGTACAGCTTTGAGTGGGTCGGCTATCAGGGCCACGTGATCCCCATCGTTATCGCCTGCGCCATTCTGGCCTTCCTCGAGAAGCGCCTGCACAAGATCGTTCCCGAGATGTTCGACCTCTTTGTGACCCCGCTCGTCTCGGTGTTCGTGACCCTGCTCGTGACGCTCGTTGCCGTCGGCCCCATCTTTGTCTGGGCCGAGAACGCCATCCTCGGTCTGATCCAGGCCCTGCTGACCCTGCCCTTCGGCATCGGTTCCTTTATCGTCGGCTTGTTCTATGCCCCCACGGTCGTTACCGGTATCCACCAGATGTACACCGCCATCGACCTGGGCCAGCTCGCCCAGTACGGTGTGACCTACTGGCT
>JAXJLC010000252.1:0-4100 GCA_036297365.1 Collinsella sp. | reverse complement strand
TAATGGTTTGCGTATGAACCGCAACCAAGGAGTTCCAGTTTATGGACCAGAGCCTTTTTAAATTCGACCTGATCGCCGAGGACCCGACGACGCATGCGCGTGCCGGCGTACTGCACACCCCGCACGGTGACATCGAGACGCCGATCTTTATGCCCGTGGGCACCAAGGCAAACGTCAAGGGCATCCCCACCGAGACCGTCAAGCAGCTCGGTGCGCAGATCGTGCTCGCCAACACCTACCACCTGTCCATGCGTCCCGGCGAGGACACCATCGCCGAGCTGGGCGGACTGCATAAGTTTATGAACTGGCATGGCCCCATTCTTACCGACTCGGGCGGTTTCCAGGTCTTCAGCCACAACGACGCCGTCAAGCTCACCGACGAGGGCGTGCGCTTTATCGTCAACGATTACGACGGTCGCCACGTGTTCTGGACGCCCGAGGACAACATGGAAATCGCCATGAAGCTCGGTTCCGACATCTGCATGCAGCTCGACCAGTGCCCCGGCTATCCTGCCACGCGCGCCTACGTCGAGCGTGCCGTGGAGCTGTCGAGCATGTGGGCCGAGCGCTGCTATAAGGCCCACACCCGCGATGACCAGGCGCTCTTTGGCATCGTTCAGGGCGGCATGCACCTGGACCTGCGCCTGCGTTCGCTGCGCCATCTGGAGGAGTGCGGCGACTTCCCGGGCTACGGCATCGGTGGCTACTCGGTGGGCGAGGACCACGAGACCATGTTCGAGACGCTGGCACCGCTCGCGAGCGAGTACATGCCCAAGCACAAGCCGCGCTACCTGATGGGCGTCGGCAACCCCACCACTCTCGTGCGTGGTGTGGGTGTGGGCATCGACATGTTCGACTGCGTGCTGCCGACGCGCACCGGCCGCATGGGCACGGCGTTCTCCAGTGAAGGTCGCCTTAACTTCCGCAACGCGCGCTTTGCGCACGACGACGGCCCCATCGACCCCACCTGCACCTGCCCGGTGTGCACGGGCGGCTACAGCCGCGCGCTCATCCGTCACATGGTCACGCAGAAGGAGATGCTCGGCGGTATTCTGCTGTCGATGCACAACATCTACTACCTGCTCAACCTTATGCAGCGTGCCCGCCAGGCCATTATTGAGGGCCGCTACGGCGCGTTTGTGAGCGACTGGATGAACAGTCCTGCGGCGGTGGACTACTAAGGACGGCGCGGACGCTTGCGGAGTGCGGGCAACGGCAAGGGGCGAGCGCCGGCCGGTCATCACGTTCGCCTGCACTGTCTGCGCAACCGCTGACCGATAGCTTGCAAGCGCTTGATGCATCGTGGGTACCATACCGAATGGTTGATGTTCGGGCGGGTGTTTGGCGCATGGCGTCGACCCCGCCCGTTTTCTTTTTCTCGATAGGAGTACCCATGATTAAGAACGAGAATGCCGAGGGCGAGCCTGCCTACGACGAGACGTACCGCCGCGGTCCCGTGGTCATGCGCGGCCCCATGATCCCTAAGGACAACACCTACGCTAACCTGCTGGCGCCCGAGGACTCGACCGACTGGCTGCATGCCGACCCCTGGCGCGTACTGCGCATTCAGGCAGAGTTTGTCGATGGCTTTGGCGCGCTGGCCGAGCTTGGACCTGCGGTGACCATCTTCGGTAGCGCCCGCACGCCCAAGACCGATCCGCTCTACAAGGCGGCGCGCACGGTCGGGCGCAAGATTGCCCAGCGCGGCGTGGCGGTTATCACCGGTGGCGGTCCCGGCATCATGGAAGCGGCCAACAGGGGAGCGGCGAGCGTCAACGGCAAGTCAGTTGGTTTGGGCATTGAGCTGCCGCACGAGCATGGGCTCAACAAATATGTGAACCTCGGTATGGACTTCCGTTACTTCTTTGTGCGCAAGACCATGTTCGTCAAATACAGCTCGGGCGCCATCGTGTTTCCCGGAGGTTTTGGTACGCTCGACGAGATGTTCGAGGTGCTCACGCTGGTGCAGACACACAAGGTCAAGCGCATGCCGCTCGTTTTGGTGGGCACCGAGTACTGGCAGGGCCTATTCGACTGGCTTAACGGTCCGGTGATGGACGCCGGTATGATCAGCCCGCTCGATCCGGAGCTGGTGCACATTACCGACGACCTCAACGAGGCCGTCGACATTGCGCTCGGCGGGCTGATGTAGAGCAATCGTGCCCACCGCGACATGGATATGCATGGCAATCTGATGCTATCTAACGTCAGTTTGCCATCTAAACTGGGTATACTGATGTAAAAGATGAGGCGAGGAGGTCGCGTATGTCTACTGCAACGGTTAAGCCCACGACGGTTCGCATCGAAGAGGGGCTCAAGGAACAGGCGACTGAGTTCTTGGACTCAGTTGGCTTGAGTCTCAATTCGTATCTCAACCTTGCTGTTCGGCAGCTGGTAAATCAGCGAAAGATTCCTTTTGAGATTGTAGGAAGGGCGGAGGTGCCCAACGAGGCGACGAGGCGTGCCATGGTAATCGCCGAGGCTCATGAGTTGGGGATTTTGCCGGACGATAGCCCGTCATTCAACGACGCTGATGAGCTTATGTCATTTCTTGATGAGGAATAGCGATGTTCGAGATCAAAGTCGAGGCTCAATTTAAGGCGGACTACAAACGAACGATGCGCATGCATCCGCAGCTAAAGAGTGAGTTTAAAGCGGCGGTTGCAGAGCTTGTGGCTCATGGGTCGCTTCCGGCGGAGTACGGCGCCCACGAGCTCTCAAACCCGGGCGGAAACTACAACGGCCACATCGATTTCCACCTATCCGATGGCTTGGTCGATGTGGTCGTTCTTTATCTTCCCCATAAGACTAACCCAGTGATTAGGCTGGTGAGAATGGGCTCGCATGAGGAACTGTTTCAGGGTCCGCTGGGCTGATCGCCGATTTCCAAGTTGCGGTGGAATAGGGACTGATTTGCGGTCGATTGGCCAAAAACAGTCCCTATTTCACCGCAACTGATAGGCGCGCCCCGTTCGCTGCTGCGGCCCCCGGTTCTCCTCATTGCTGGATTTCGCTCAAAAACTCAGCGGCGACTTCGTTGCTTTTGAAACGGATGCTGCGGTCTTCTTTCTTGGGGAATGCCAGCAGCGGGATAGTCCCGTACCAGACAGTTTCCTCGTCAATCACGGCCGCGCACAGCCGCCCTTTGGCCTTGACGGAATAGTCGACGTTCATCTCGGCAAAAATCGCTTTCGCGTCATCGCGCGGAGGTGAGGCAACATAAACCTCAAGGGTAATCCCACGGGCGGCTGCGCCTGCGAGTGTGGTGGTGAGTTTCGTGAGGCATGCGGCGGATGCGTAGGATGCGGCTATGAAGGCACTCTTTGTGGCACCGGTGATGTCTTTAATTAATGCCTCAATAGCGTTTGCCGGCTCTATGAGAATGTTGTAATCGGGTTGCTCGCTGTCCTCTGCTGAATAAATTTCGTACCCCAACTTGGCGTACGTCTTGAGTCTTTTCTGGTACATGCGGGCGAGCATGGGTATCGACAGGTCAATGTAGTCGAATATCTCAACCTGTTGCTTGCCCTCGTGGCTTCTATGCAGTCTGCCCACCTGCTGCGTTACGCTGCCGTCCCAAGATATCGGCGTGGCAATGAAAAGGGTGTCAAGGTAGGACAGATCGAAGCCCTCGCTCAGAAGGCTTTCGGTGGCGACGATGATTCGATGTTCATGCTCAAAGCCGGGAAGACTGTTCAGTATCGCTTTTCTTTCTTTGGCGCCGATTTCTCCGGTTAAGAGTATGGGCTCGTGTCTGCGATCATTAAGCAACCTGAACAGTTCCTCAGCATGCTTTTTCCTTTTGGATAGTATGAGCGGATGTCGACCGTTTGACGCTGCTTCGAGGGCGTCATCGACAATCAATTCGTTTCTTGCCGCATGTGCACACAGCATATCGAGAATCTGATTGAAGCTTGCATCCGGCTCGTAGGCGGATAGCCGAATGCCGGTAAATCTCGGTCGAACGATGCGCTGGATGCCCTGCTGAATTGCCTGCGTTTTTGGATCGATGACATAGCGAAGCGGGCCGCAGAGCATCGAGAGCGCCCGCGTGAGTCCGTCGGAGCGCTCGGGTGTCGCGGAGAGGCCATATATATATT
>JAXJLC010000251.1:0-13019 GCA_036297365.1 Collinsella sp. | reverse complement strand
GCGTACGGCGGATATCGTTGACGATAATCGCGGGGGCATCGACGCCGTAATCCGTCTCGGACACATAGGCGACGGCGCCGTCGGCAATCGCCGACACCAGATACTCGCGCTTAAATGCACGCCCCTTACAGACAAACAGCGTGCCCGGACGCACTTGGCGCGAATCGTCAGTCGCAAATTCAATAGGCCAATCGCATGGCACTGCCGGCTTGGAGACGACCACGCCTTCCGCCTCGAGCAATTCTATATAGCGCTTAAGTGTCAGTTTTTCTCGCGGCGTGCTATCCGACATACAACGACCCCTCTCGCTAAGCCCAGCCTCAATTGCCTCGAGACCAAACCGATTCAACAAAACCCTTTCAATACTAGCAGCCATCGTAATATGCCGCCCAATCTTGTATCGGGCACAGATTGCTAAATCTTGGAACCGCTACCGGAAGCCCGGACGAGTCACGCCGTGGTTTTTTCGGTTCGCTCGGCGCTTATGCCCTATCACGAAACAAAAGATTGGCATGATAGTAAAGATTATTTGACATCAGCTGCCGCGATCCTTGCGGCAGTACACCTGAGCCGTCAGCAGAAAGGATCTTGCATGTGCGGTTTTGTCGGTTTTACCGGTACAGATGAACAGAGTGAGCTGGTTCTCACGGCCATGATGAATCGCATCATCCACCGTGGTCCCGATATGGGCGGCCAGCATATCGTCGACAACGTTGCCCTTGGCTTCCGTCGTCTTTCGATTCTCGATCTTTCCGAAGCTGGAGCTCAGCCCATGTCGAGCGACGACGGCAAGGTCACGATTGTCTTCAACGGAGAGATCTACAACTTCCAGGAGCTTCGCGCCGAGCTGGAGGCAGCCGGCTACGCTTTCCACTGCAACGCCGATACCGAGGTCCTGGTACACGGTTACGAGGAGTGGGGCGAGGACCTGGTCAACCGCCTACGCGGCATGTACGCGTTCGTGATTCACGACCAGAACAAGAACAAACTCTTCGGCGCTCGCGACATCTTTGGTATCAAGCCGTTTTATTACTACCAGGCATCCGATGGCTCACTGCTGTTTGGCTCCGAGATCAAGAGCTTCCTGGACCATCCCAAGTTTGAGAAGGCTGTCAACCACGACGCGCTGCGCCCCTACCTGACGCTGCAATTCCCCGCCACGGAGGAGACCTTCTTTAAGGGCGTGTTCAAGCTTGCCCCGGCGCATTGCTTTACGTATGACCTGACGACCAACACCATGGACATCAAGCGTTACTGGAGCTGTGACTTCACCGACGACAACTCCAAGACCTTCGAGGAGTACGTGGACGAGTGCGACAAGGTCGTGCACGAAAGCGTCGCTGCACACCGAATCGCCGATGTTAAGGTGGGCTCGTTCCTTTCTGGCGGCGTGGACTCCAGCTACATTGCCGCCTGTCTCATGCCCGACACCACGTATTCTGTCGGCTTTGATTACAAGAACTTCAACGAGACCAACTACGCTGCCGAGCTTTCCGACAAGCTGGGCATCAAGAACGTGCGTAAGATGATTACCGCCGACGAGTTCTTCGATGCACTGCCCGATATCCAGTATCACATGGACGAGCCACAATCGAACCTGTCCAGCGTGCCGCTGTACTATCTGGCGCAGATGGCTTCCGAGGAGGTCACCGTCGTCCTTTCGGGCGAGGGCGCCGACGAGCTGTTTGCCGGCTACGAGTGGTACGAGGACACCCCCGAGATGCGCTCCTTTAAGAAGCGCGTGCCGCTCGGCGTACGTCGCGCCCTGGGCTCGCTCGTTCAGCATCTCCCCTACTTTAAGGGCCACAACTTCCTGACGAAATGCGCCGAGGTTCCCGAGCGCTGGTATGTGGGTCAGGCAAAGGTGTTCGACCCCTCCGAGGTCGACGAGGTGCTCAAGCCCGCTTATGACACCGGCAAGAACGCCGCCGAGATGTGCGCCGAGTACTACAAGCAGGTTCCCAACTGCTGCGAGCTTTCCAAGAAACAGTATCTGGATATGAACATGTGGCTGCCGGGCGACATCCTGCTCAAGGCAGACAAGATGTGCATGGCGCATTCTCTGGAGCTTCGCGTCCCGTTCCTGGACAAGAAGGTCATGGAGTTTGCCGAGCACATTCCCGCCAACTACCGTGTTAACGAAGAAGGCTGCAAGCTCGTCCTGCGTCACGCCGCCAACCGCGCGTTGCCCGACGAGTGGGCAACGCGCAAGAAGGTGGGCTTCCCCGTACCGGTCAAGTTCTGGCTGCGCGAGCAAAAGTACTACGACTACGTAAAGGAATACTTCACCGCACCGTGGGCTGCCGATTTCTTTGACACCGATGCGCTCATGAAGCTGCTTGACGATCACTTTGAGGGTCGCTCGCTCAACCAGCGCAAGATCTATACCACGCTGACGTTCCTCATCTGGTACAAGCGCTTCTTTATCGACGAGGACAAGGGCGCCGAAGTCGCCGCGTAAGTTTCGTTATGAATTAGCGGTGAACAGCACGGGGTTTCCGCTATACTCAATTCCTGCGGGCGATTGGCGCAACGGTTAGCGCAGGTGCTTTACACGCACAAGGCTGGGGGTTCGAATCCCTCATCGCCCACCACTTGATTGAAAAGGCTCCCAGCGATGGGGGCCTTTCCTTTTTGGGCCCATCGCAGAGGGATTCGAACCCGCAAGGGTGCGGAGCTGAGGAAACGCGCAAGCGTTTTCCAGCGCAGCACGCGAGGGCCGCAGGCCCGAAGCGAAAGCGGGCGGCGCCAGCCGCACGCGACATCCCTCATCGCCCACCATTGAATTGGAAACGGTCCTCGAAAGGGGACCGTTTTTGTTTGGGCCCATCGCAGAGGGATTCGAACCCTACGGCTCGCTCGTTTCAAGGGCAATGGTCAAAAAATGCCAAATATGAGTACTGCCACCTTTTTTGTAACAGCATTTTCAAGGTCCCAAAGGGCAAATCTGACATCAAAGCAACGGCTAATGGTCCGGATGAGCATGTTTTCTGACAACAAAACTGAACATATGTGGTCTAACTAATCCTGGAAAGTCGGTTTGATATGAGATTCAACTGGTGACAGTACTCATATTTGGCATTTTTTGACCAGAGGGACTTTTGCCCATCGCAAATCGGCAACAAAACGGGCTCCAGGCCGCTGAATCGTGCCGCATAGGGCACGTCCGCAGTCCGGAACCCGGTCCAAATTGAGCTATTGCGTTGTGTTAGGCCAAAACGTCCGACAAAATCTCGATCAGGCTGTCCACGTCGGCTTCCTCGCAGATAAGCGGCGGCAGGAAACGCAGCGTATGAGCTCCGGTCGCGTTAATCACGGCGCCAGCGGCCAGCGCGCGGGCAACAATATCATGTGCATCACCCGCAGTCTCATCCAAATCGCAGCCGAGCATTAAGCCGCGACCGCGAACCTCGACCACATGCGGCAGCTTGGTGAGTTTTGCCTCCATATAAGCACCCACCTTGCCAGCATGCTCGGCAAAATCGCCGCGCACGAGCGCAGAGAGCGTCGCGGCGCACGCCGCGACAGCCAAGCAGCTACCGCCAAAGGTCGAACCGTGGTCACCCGGCTTAAACACGTCGGCGATCTCTTTCTTTGCCACCACGGCGCCCATGGGAACGCCGTCGGCGATGCCCTTGGCAAGACTCATGATGTCGGGCTCCACACCATAGGTCTGGAATGCAAACGGCTTGCCGGAGCGGAAGATGCCACACTGGACCTCGTCGGCGATAAGAACGGCGCCCACCTCGTGCGCCAAGTCGCGCGCCGCCGTCATAAACTCCTCGGTCATGGGGTGCACACCGCTCTCGCCCTGAATCGGCTCGAGCATCACGGCGCAGACCTCGCTTCCCAGCTGCTTAAAGATCGAGCGCAGTTCGTCGACATCGTTGGGCGTGCAGGCCACAAAGCCACCCGGCAGCGGACGGAAACTGTCCTGTAGCCAATCCTGCATGGTGGCGGCAATGGTCTCGAGCGTACGGCCGTGGAAGCCGCCGCGCATGCACACGATGGTGTTGCCACCGTTACCAGCACGCTTGGCGTACAGACGCGCGAGCTTCATCGAGCCCTCGTTGGCTTCGGCACCAGAATTGGCAAAGAACGTCTCCCACACTTGCTCGTCCGCAGCCGGGGCACCGAGCGCAGCGACCGTGGTCTCATCGCCAGCGGCAATGGCATCGGCCAGCACGCACGCACCATCTGCGTCGTCGTTGGCAAGCTTAGACAACAGTGCCGCGACCTGTCCACGCTGCTCGATGTAGAAGTAGTTAGACACATGCATGAGCTTTTTGGTCTGCGCCTCGAGCGCCGAGAGCACTGCAGCGTTGCCGTGGCCAAGGCTGCACACACCGATGCCAGCAAGAAAGTCAAGATACTCACGGCCGTCATCGCCGGTGAGCTTCATGCCGTGGCCTTCGACAAACTCTACCGGAGAGCGACCAAAGGTATGCATAACGTAATGGGATTCGAGCGATTGTTGAGTTGCAAGTGACATGGGATGCCTTTCGTTGGGCGCCGTACGGCGCAGGGCTATGGGTGCAGGGACGCGACGACCGTGGGTCAGCTAGACCGTCTGGAGCTTCTCGACCTCGTCGAGGTTCTCGGTCAGGCGCGCCGCAAAAGTCGAAAGCGGGTGCGGGTGTGTATCGAACTCGTAGGCCGTCTCGGTGGAGTGGATCACGGTACCGACGCCAGCATCGGTCAGCAGCTCCAGCAGCAGCGAGTGCGGCGTCGTGCCGTTGATGATGTGGGCTCGGAACACGCCAGCGGTAAGCGCATCGACGGCGGCGCGCAGCTTGGGGATCATGCCCTTGTCGACTTCGCCGCCGTAGAGCATCTCATTGACCTCGTCGAGCGTCAGGTTGGAGATAAGCGAATCCTTGTCGCTAAAGTCCTTGTACAGACCGTCGACATCGGTCAAAAAAATCGCCTTGTGCGCGTGGAGCGCCGCCGCAACGGCGCCGGCGGCGGTATCGGCGTTGATGTTGAAGAAGCCGCCGTCCTCCCCCGCCGCGACCGTGGCGATGACGGGGATGTACTCGCTGTCGAGCAAACGCTCGATATAGTCGGTGTTGACGTGCGTGACCTTGCCTACGCGGCCGAGCTCTGGGTCGAGTGGCTCGGCGATAAGGGTACCGGCGTCGCTGCCGGACACGCCCACGGCCAGGTTGCCGTGGTGGTTGAGCGCCGCGACCAGCTCCTGATTGACCTTGCCGCCCAGTACCTCGCGCACGATGTCCATGGTGGCAGGCGTAGTCACGCGCTGGCCGTTCTTAAACTCGACAGGGATGTCATAGTGGCTGAGCGCCTCGTTGATGGCCTTGCCGCCACCGTGCACGATAACAGGGCGCATGCCGATAATCTTGAGCAGGACGATGTCGCTCATCACGTCACGACGCAGCTGCTCGTCGACCATGGCGGCACCGCCGTACTTGATAACGACCGTCTTACCGGTCAGGTTCTTAATCCACGGCAGCGCCTCAAACAGCAGCTGCGCGGTTGCTTCGTTGGATTCACTCGAGCGACAATCGCGTGCGAACTTCATAGTCTGCCTCGTCTTTCGTGTAGCTATCGCGCCGCACCTCGTTGCCCGCGATTGCAGCGGGACGCGCGGCACATCGGGAGTCTAGGAACGGTAGCCGCCGTTAATGGAGATGTACTCGTGCGTGAGGTCGCAAGTCCACACGGTGGTCGCCGCGTCCCCCGCGCCCAGGTCTGCCGAGATCACAATCTCGGACGCCTCAAAGCGACGCAGCGCCTCGTCCTCGTCAAAGGGAACGGTCAGGCCATCACGGCAGACGGGCATGCCCATCATGTCGATGGAAACATCTTCCTGGTTAAACTGCACGCCGCACTTGCCGAGCGCCATGGCAACGCGGCCCCAGTTGCAGTCGTGGCCGGCGATGCAGGTCTTGACGAGCGGCGAGTTGGCAACAGCACGGGCGGCGATATCGGCCTCCTCGTCGTTGGCGGCGCCGGTGACATTAACCGTCACGAGCTTGGATGCGCCCTCGCCATCTGCGGCGATGTTGCGCGCCAGGCTCTCGCACACCTCATGCACGGCAAAGGCTAGCTCGTCGAAGGCGTCAGAGCCCTCGACAATAGGCTCGGCATCTGCGGCAGCAGCGCCGGAGGCAAGCATGATGCAGGTGTCGTTAGTCGAGGTGTCGGAATCGACCGTTACCTTGTTGAAGGTCTGCTTGACGGTGGAGAGTAACAGGGCGTGGAGCGCCGCCGGCTCGACGGGGGCATCGGTAGTGATGACCGCGATCATGGTGGCCATGTTGGGCATGATCATACCCGAGCCTTTACACATACCGCCCACCGTATAGGCATTGCCTGCGTGCCCTGCGGCCTCGCTGCGGTAACACACGGCATACTCCTTGGAGTGCGTGTCAGTCGTCATGATAGCGCGGGCGGCATCAGCGCCACCGTGGGCGGAGAGTGCCTCGTAGGCGGCAGGAACGGCGGTCTCAAACGTGTCGATCGGCAGAATCTGACCAATTACGCCCGTGGAGGCGACCAGAATCTGCTGGGGCTCACAGCCGATGACCTGCGAGGCGATGTTGCAGGTCTCGCGCGCGCAGGCAAGACCGGTCTCGCCCGTGGCGGCGTTGGCATTGCCAGAGTTGACCGAAACGCCGGCAATGACGCCGTAGCCCTTGTCGGCGCCGCCCAGGTTGGCACGGCTCACCTGCACGGGCGCCGCACAAAAGCGGTTAGTCGTAAACACGCCGGCCCCGGGACAGGGTTTATCGGGCACGACGAGCGCGTAATCCAGGCGCTCGGGATTCTTGCGGAATCCGGCATGAATACCCGCGGCCTTAAAGCCGGCCGCTGCCGTAACGCCACCCTCGACGGCGCGAATCTTGATATCGAGCTGCTCTATATTCATCGTCCCTACGACTCCTTATATCAAATAAAAAAGCGGGCATCGGCTGGCACGCCATACCGGTCGCAACTACTAGACCAGCTTAAAAGTGGCGCCCAACTCGATACCCGACTACTAAATCGATAACAATCGAATGTGCTACACCGGGCACGCCACTGTGGGCAAGCCTCGTCGTTCGTCAAAACCAAAGACGATGTTGGCGCACTGGACCGCCTGGCCTGCTGCACCCTTACACAGATTGTCGATGGCGCCCGTAGCCACCAGAACGCCCGCGCGCTTGTTGAGCGCGAGGCCGATCTGGGCGGCGTTAGTGCCGACGACCGAAGCCGTCTTGGGCTGCTGGCCGGCATCGAGCACGCGCACAAAGGTGCGACCGGCGTAGAACTGCTTGTAATGGTCGACAACATCCTCAAGGGTCAAGGCATCGATAGCCTGCGGCGTAAGCGGCATCGTCACCGTAGAGAGCAGACCGCGCTTGAGCGGTGCCAGATGCGGGGTGAAGACGATGCGGTCGGTTAGACCCAAGATCTGCTCGATTTCGGGCGTGTGACGATGCTTGCCCACGCCATAGGCCTCCAGGTTTTCGTCCGCGCTGCAAAAATGCGTACGGGCGTTGCAGGATTTACCGGCACCCGTCACGCCGCTGATAGCGTCAACGATCACGGGGCCGCTCTGGGCAACCCAGCCGGCGCGCACGGCAGGCGCGGCGGCAAGGCTCGTTGCAGTGGGATAGCAACCGGCGCAGGCGACCAGTACGGGCTTGCCGTCGGCGTGGTCGGATGCAGCGGTCTCCAAATCCTGGCAGAACAGCTCGGGTAGACCAAAGGCGCGGGTCTTAAGCAACTCGGGACTCGTGTGCTCGGCGGCATACCAGGCCTCAAAGGTGGCCGGATCGCTCAGGCGATAGTCAGCCGAGAGGTCAATGCAGGAGACTCCCGCGGCAAGCAGGGCGGGCGCCTGTGCCATGGCAGCCGTGTGCGGCACGGCCAAAAAGACCGCATCGCAGTTCTTGAGCTCGGGGGCATCGTGCGTCGTGAAGACAAGATTGCTCACGCCGGTGAAGCTCGGGTACACCGCAGACAACGGCTGGCCGGCATCGGCATTTGACGTAATGGCAGTAAGTTCAAACTCGGGATGATCGAGGACGAGGCGAATGAGCTCGGCACCAGCATATCCAGCCGCACCTACGATTCCAACCTTTAAAGACATATCGGACTCCTTGTCTGCAGTTATGCACCAATGCGTATGCCGCAGCCGTCGTTATGAAGTGGGTTGAAACTTTAGCACCAGAAGATGCATATATACGCAAATCTTTTACATATTCATGCATTGAAACAGTCCCGACACATTCACTCGAAGGAATTGACAAATAAATGCGGGCCCCATATTGCCCAGTGCGCCTTACGGTGACGTTGCAATGTGGGGCCCGCTACATGCGAGAGATTTGAATTGTCGAAGCTTGCCGAGAGACTCGTTTAGAGGTCGACCGGCACCCATTCGTCATGGTTGCAGATAAAGGCCTCGGGTTCCTCCACGCTAAAGAAGACGAGCGTGGGATCGCCTGCGCCCTCGTAGTGCTCGCCTAGGCGCTCCAGGTGCTTCCAGCCTGCCTCGCGCATATCGGGAGCGGCCTGGTCGTCCAGACCCGCATGCCCGCGCAAGATGAGCCAGCCATGGCCCGGCCACCAACTCGTGACTTCAAAGCGTTGATTTTGCAGCAGCTCTTGCCACACGTCTTTGGTGCGCGCCGTTACAAACCACAGCTTGCCGTCCTGGATCTGCGCAAACGAAAACGGACGCACATGCGGCTGTCCGTCAACGCTCGTCGCCAAATACCATGCCGGCACCGACGTCAGATACTCCAACACCGTATTCAATCCGTCCATGTGTCCCCCTGTCACTAGTCTTTTTGGGTCGGGGCTGTTTTAGCTACCCTATGGCTAAAGCTCCAGGCGCTCTTCGCTGCCGTCGATATCACAGAAGCGGGCGGCGATATTGCGCACCGAGAAGAACGCAAGGCGACCGTCGTTGGCGCTCTCGTGATCTTCGCCGATGCCCACCATGTGCTTAAAGCCGGCTTGGCGCACCCGGTCGCTCACGACCGCGTCGTCCTCGAGCGCGGCCTCGCCAGTTAATACGATCCAGCACTCCCCCGGTTTCCAACCCGAAACCTCAAACTTGGGGTTCGCGCTAAGCTCGGCCCACACGTCCTTATCCCGCGAGGTGCAAAACCACAGCTTGCCATCATCGACCATGGCAAACGAGAACGGTCTCACGCGCGGCTG
Source organism: Collinsella sp. (assembly GCA_036297365.1). GTDB lineage: Bacteria > Actinomycetota > Coriobacteriia > Coriobacteriales > Coriobacteriaceae > Collinsella. The sequence goes on along the minus strand of JAXJLC010000251.1, from coordinate 3,845 downwards.
ATGTCCGTCCGTCATGTCGATCGTGGCGAGATACCACGCCGGAATACGCCTAAGATACGAACAGGCGCGCTCGAGCTGCGCCGTGCGGTCGTTGTCGGTCATAGGGACCCCTTTCCTGCGCTCGAATCGCGCCTAAACAAGTTGAAGATTGATGACGATGACGCAGATGAGCAGCAACGCCGTCACCACCGCCGCCAACGCATCGCCGCGGCCAAATGCAAGCGCATGCAGACGCGTGCGGCCCTGCTCGCCATGATAGCAACGAGCATCCATGGCGGCAGACAGCGTTTCGGCATGACGGAACACGCCCGTGAACAGCGGAATCGCCACACTGCCGAGCATACGAACGCCGCCGAGCGGGCCTCCCGTCACGCGTGCACCGCGGCTTGCCTGCGCATCGGCCGTCTGCTTCATCTCGGTGGCAAACTGCGGCATAAAGCGCAGTGCGATACCCATGATCATACCGAGCTCGTGCGCAGGAAGTCCCACACGCGCAAACGGCGCGAGCAGGCGCTCAAAGCCCGCGGTGAGGTCGAGCGTCGGTGTGGTGAGCGTGATAGCGCTCATACCGGCCATCATCAAGGTCAGGCGGCACGCCATAAAGGCGGCGGAATGCAGCGAGCCCTCGCTTATCTGCAAAAAGCCGAGCTGCCACAGAATGCGCCCGCTCTGGTCGGAAAACAGGTTGAGCACCGCGACCACCGCGACGATCGCCAGCAGCGGCGCCATCGATGACAGGACGCGACGAGCCGGCACCCGGGACACGGCATAGATCAGGACAACGAAGATTGCGACCGGGACCAGTCCGCGGAAGCTACTGACCGTGAGCGTCGTGATCAGAAACACAAAGCCCAAGAGCAACTTAGTTCGCGGGTCCAGGCGGTGAATTGCACTATCGCCGGGATAGTAGCTGCCAAAAGAAAACGCCTCCATTAGCAGCCCTCCTCTCGCGCGATCGTCTTGGATTTAGCAATGTCCGCGACGTTAGAAGGACCGCCCGAGCGACCGGTCAGCAATTCTGCCAACTCGTCTGCCAGCGACTCAACCGTATAGAGGCCGTCAAAGTGCAGCGGCGCGCCTGCCTTCGCAAGCGCCAGCGCCATGCGCTGGGCAGCGGGAACACCCAAGCCGATTGATTTAAGCTCATCCGCATGCGCAAAAACCTGAGCGGGAGTGCCCTCTGCAAATACCGTGCCCTCGTTCATTACGACGATACGGTCGCAGCAATTGGCCAGGTCATCCATGCTGTGTGAGACCATGACGACGGTCAGGCCCCCATGGTGAAGTCGATCGATGAGCTCCAGGAAGTCACTGCGCGCCGCCGGATCGAGCCCCGCCATGGGCTCATCGAGTACCAGGACCTCGGGCTCCATGGCAAGCACGCCGGCAAACGCCACGCGCCGCTGCTGCCCGCCCGAAAGTTCAAAGGGGCTCTTGTCGCCCACCGTGGCCAGGTCGAGGCCTACGCGCGCGAGCGATGACGCAACGCGGCGGGCAACCTCGGCCTGTGACAAGCCAAGGTTATGCGGACCAAATGCCACGTCCTGTGCCACGGTCTCGGCAAACAGCTGACGCTCTGGATACTGAAACACCACGCCGACCTTTGCCTTAACCGCGGCGGCATCTTTCTTGTTTACCAGGTCGAGCCCCAGCGCATAAACAGAACCCTCCTGGGGACGAATCAAGCCGTTGAGATGCTGAACCAGCGTCGACTTACCCGAACCGGTATGGCCCGCAAGGCCCAGGAACTCGCCACGACGCACCGTTAGCGACACATTGCGCAACGCCCAGGGGCTGCTAGGGTCGTTGCCCCAGAGGGCCTGCTTGTTCGATGCGCCCTCGGCGGCTGAACGCTTGTGCCAACGGCGACGCTCGCGGGCGCTCAGCGAATAGCTATACGAAAGGTGCGAAATCTCGATGACGGGCTCTGACGCGTTGTCCTCATTGTCTGCCGGAACAGCGCCGTCAGCGATTTCCGACTGGGATGCGGAAGACTGCCCCGCGGTGCCCGCCTCACTTCGCTCGGTATAGGCCTGCGCAACCTCGGCAACCATATCCGCCTCGCGCACCTGCGCGTGAACGGGCACGCCCTTCGCACGAAGCGCCCTGCCAAGACAGCACGATGCCGGCATATCCAGGTTCAGCCGCGCGAGTTCGTCCGCCTGCGTCAAGATTTCATCGGGCGTGCCCAACATGGCAACGCGCCCCGCCCGAAACACCGCGACTCGATCGGCCTCGGCGGCCTCTTCCATAAAGTGCGTAATCATCACGATGGTCATGCCGCGTTCGTGCAGCGCGTGACAGGCCTTCATAAGGCCCTTGCGCCCGCGCGGATCGAGCATCGAGGACGCCTCGTCCAAAATGAGCACGCGCGGCTCCATGGCGAGCACGCCGGCAAGCGCCACGCGCTGCTTTTGTCCGCCCGAGAGAGCGTGGGTCTCGTGGCGCTCAAAGCCCACCAGACCCACGGCCTTCAGCGCCTCGCGCACGCGCTGCGCGATCTGGGCCGATTCGACCCCTAAGTTCTCGGGACCAAACGCAACATCGTCCTCGACAAGCGTCGCCACAAGCTGGTCGTCGGGATTCTGGAACACCATGCCCGCAGTCGAGCGGATATCGTAGACCAGCTCGGGATCGGACGCGTCCATGCCGTTGACACACACCGTTCCCGCATCGGGCTGCAGCAGCGCGTTCAAATGCTTGGCAAACGTCGACTTGCCCGACCCATTGCCGCCGAGGATGCAGAAAAACTCCCCCTCCTCGATGTTCAGATCGATGCCATCGAGCGCCGGTGCAACACCGTCATAGCTAAAGGAAACGCCCCGACACTCAATCATGCGCGGCCTTTGACCTGGTCCTTTTTAGGCGTGATGAGGTTGGAGACTGCCTTATACACCGCCAGCGTCAACACCGAGTTGAGCACGGTCTTGATGAGGTTAAACGGCAAAACGGCGGGAAGCATGAGCGGCAGAATCACATCGGCCGAGCCATACCAGAACCAAACGCCGATGGTCAGGTTCGCGACCATGGACAGCGCCGTAGCGGCAATGACGCCGAGCATCAGGCCAATCACGGCACCCTTATAGGTATGCATCTTCTGGTAGACGATAGCCGCAGGCAGAATATAGCCCAGCGTGGCAACCAAGTTCATAAGCGCACCGACCCAATCGCCCGTGGTAAGCGCATGGATAACGATCGCCATAGCGGCAACAGCGGTGCCGGCACCAGGGCCATACGCAAATCCACACACCATCGCCGGCACCAGCGACGGGTCATACGTCAAAAACGGCGCCGAGGGAAGGATGGGCAGCTGCACATACATAAACAGTGCTCCCAAGGCGCACATCAACGCCATGGTAACGAGCTGTTTGGTGCTCCACCTATTCGTGTTCTCAAAATGGATATGCTGCGACTGTTCAGACATAAGATCACCTGCCTCTTTCATCCGGACTCTAACCGTTGGTACTGGGATCTCACCAGTTCAGCCGGCATGCGAACCAACGCACACACGGGTCGCGGACTCATCGGCTCGGCCGCAGGCACCTCGCCCGCGCCACGGCGCCCCTGTGGCACCGCCCGATTTACCGCCAGTGGGGAATTCCACCCCGCCCTGAAACAGCAATTGCAAGTGTAGCACCAGCAGGCTTTCGCGCAAGTATGCCAAGGGTAATTTATGGCGGGGACCAGTTGCCACAACAACCACATTCCCCACCCATCCCAAAGTAACGCGCCTTTCGCGGCAAAGCCGCGAAACAGCGACCGGGACACGTATCCCCCACAACCACGTCCTTCTCCGCCCGCCGACCCCAAGGCCGTAAACGCAGGGGATCCGGGGGCGTGACGGG
>JAXJLC010000250.1:0-5160 GCA_036297365.1 Collinsella sp. | reverse complement strand
GTCACAACCTGCCCGCCGCCGAGGAAATAGAAAACGATAGACGCTATGCCTTACGCCTTAAGCGTGAGCACCGCACCGAAGGCGGTCGGGCCGCAATGGCTCGAGATAACGCCGCCGACCTGAGTCCAGGTAACGTCCTTAAAGCCCAGGTCGTGCGCATAGACCTCCATGTCGTCGCGCAGCTCCTCGGAAAGACCTACTGAATACGCCAAGCCAATGTGCGAGTAGTCAATCTCGCCCTTCGCAACCATGTGGTCAATAAAGGCCCGGGCGCATTTGAGCATAGAGCCGCGGAACTTCTTAGTCGCCACGAACTTGCCGCCCGTTACCTCAATGCAGGGCTTAATCTTGAGCAGATGGGCACCGAGGAATGCCACGTTGGATAGACGACCGCCCGCCTTAAGGAAGGCTAGGTCGGTAGGAACAAAGCCCAGCAGCACACGGTCCATGACGGAATTCGTAAATGCAAAGATTTCGTCGACGGTGGCATCGGGGTGAGCCTCGATGTATTTGGCGGTCTCGACGGCAACAAGCGACTGGCCCACCGAGACAAAACGCGTGTCCATGGAGTAGACGTAGTCGCGACCCTTGGCGGCAATCTTAGAAGACTGGTGTGAGCAGGTCGTGGCCTCGGAATACGCAAGGTGCAGAATAGTCGCATCGGGCTGCTCGGCATGGATGCGATCGTACACGTGCGCAAAATCTGCCGGCGCGCAGCCGCTGGTCTTGGGCATCACGCCAAACTCGTTGCAGCGCGAATAAATCTCGAGCGGATCGATCGAGCCGTCCTCGACGGTCTCGTCACCAATCGTGACATGCATAGGTACGCGCACGATACCGTAGCGTTCGCAGAGCTCCGGCGTCACATCCGAACCAGACTCAACCACGATTACGTACTTGCCCATTATCATCACGACCCATCTCAACATTGGCTTTTCAACACATGGCACGCGCCGCCGCACTGTTGCACAACGGCGGCAGAGCGCCAAAGAGACGCCGCCCCTTGCACACAACAAAGGACAGCGTCTCCCTGGAAAAACTCCGTGCTAATCTGAGATTCTACACGGTTTATTACTAAGTGTTACTTACTCCGCAAACGGTCGCTATACGCGATAAACGGTAGTTCGCTGCGGCAACTGCGACACATTCCGCCCAGCAAGTCCAATCGTGCTCCACACACGGTTAATGCGCGAGGCGGTAGAAATTCATCGATGCCGCGCCCTCGGCGTGCAGCTCCATCGCCGGAACCGCCGGCGAATAGGTACGGCTCGTAAGTGCCGCCTCGCCGCCATTTGCAAAAATCTCGACCATCGTAGTGTCCGAAAGCACGCGCAGGTCGCGAAGCTCGCTGAGCTCAATCGACCTCTGGTCGCGCCCATAGCCTTCGTCACCCATGTCGAGGGTAAGCATCCCGTCTGCATAGCGCACAAAGACACCCTTGCGGATTTCGAGCTCGACCATCTTGGCGCCCTCGCAGGAAACCACAAGATCAAACAGGCGGCCCGGCTCCTCAACGGTTTCACCGCCTATCGCGCGAACGCAGTCACCGCGCATCCTCTCAATCTCGTGCGCCGGCCGCTGGCAGAGCTTACCATCGCGTATGCTCAGCTCTCGCGGCACCGTCAACGCGCACTGCCACCCGCGCGCCACCGTCGGGTTTTCTGCCGTCGCGTCGGGGCAACCCGACCATCCGATCATCAAACGCCGGCCTGCAGTATCCTCAAAGGACTGCGGAGCATAGAAATCAAAACCGGCATCGACCATCGGGGGCATGCCCTGGCCGACGATCTTAAAGCTCGGCGCCCCCCAATCGGCCTCGATGGAGAACCACACGCACTGATGCGGATTGCGGTAACGCCAGCCATCGGCGGGCACGCCCTGCGGACAGCAAACGAGAATAAGCTCGCCATCGAGCTCAAACAGATCAGGACACTCCCACATAAAGCCAAACTTCTCGCCCAGCTCAATGCGCGTCGCATAGCCCCAGTCCTCTAGATCACGCGAGGTATAGACAAGCACGCACCCGCGATCGTCTTTCGTACGAGCGCCGAGAACCATGTAGTAGATACCGTCGTGTTCAAGGATCTTGGGGTCGCGCACGTGCGTACCGATATCGTCGGGGTAATCGACCGGCCCAACAGCTATGCGCTTCTCGCCCAATTCGTCGGGATTCTCGGCAACCATATGAATTTGGTTTTGCTCACGGCCCGTCAACACGTAGTCGTAATCATCACGGTCAAAATGCTTAACGTTGCCGGTATAGAAGTAGTGAATCTTGCCATCACGTACAAAGGCAGAACCAGAATACGCTCCACTCGAATCCAAATCGGAATCGGGGAACAGCACGGGGCCGTGATTCTCGTACGTCACAAAATCCTTTGTCGTCAGATGGTTCCAAAGCACTGGACCGCCATGCGCAGCATCGAACGGATCGTATTGATGATAGATGTGATACGTATCACCAATCTGAACCAAACCATTGGGGTCGTTGAGCCAGCCAAGCTCAGGCTCCACATGGAACAAAAGCCTATCGGGGTCGGATGCGATGCGAGCCGCCGTCTCATCCTGTCCGGCACGCCACTGCTCATAGTCCGCGCGTGTCACCTTATTTTTTTGATTAAACATCGCCGTTGACTTTCTCGTCTATGGGAAAGGACGCTCGACTCGCACGAGCCGAACGCCCTTCCCCAAATGGACTTATCCGCACATTACGCTGAACGGCTCAACTAGAAGCTAACGTCGAAGCCAGCGCCAGCGCCCTCTTCATCGGTGGTCGGCACGCCCTTTGCCTTGTTGTAGGCAAAGATCAAGACGATCGGCACGATGAAGGCGATGAGATTGCCAGCCACATACCACACGAGCGTCTCGGGCGTGACGATGAGCAGGCCAAGCACGCCGGTCAGACCCTGACCGATGGCGCGCACCTCAAAGAGCTTCACGAAGGCACCGCCGCAGCCTGCACCGATGCAAGCGCAGATGAACGGGATGATCGAGTAGCGCATGTTTGCAGCAAAGATTGCGGGCTCGGAGATACCGACCAGCGTCGGGATAAAGGACGACATGCAGATGTTGCGCTCTTTGGAATGCTTCTTGTGAATGAGGTACATGCCGATGGCGCCGCCGCCCTGGGCGATGATGGAAACCGACCAGATGGCCTGGATGTAGTTGAAGCCAGTCGTGGCAACGAGGTTTGCCTCGATACCCTGGATGAACTGATGCGTACCGGTAACGACAAGCGGCTGCAGGAACGCGGCGAAGACAAAGGCACCAAAGACGCCCATCCTGTTGTACAGGATATCGATTACGCCGGCGAGGACGTCGCCGATCAGGTTGCCGAGCGGGCCGAACACGGTGAACAGGGCGACGTTAGCAAGAATCAGGGTAACGGTCGGGACAAAGACGAACGAAACGACCTCGGGGATGTACTTCTGGGCAATCTTTTCGACCTTGGCCATAAACCAGGCAGTCAGGATTGCAGGGAACACGCCACCCTGGAAAGCAACCATGGGAATGGAGAGCGGACCAAAGTTCCAGTACTCAGCACCCGTCGGGTCCATAACGAACGTGTTGCGGTTCATAAGGCTCGGGTGAACCATGACGATACCGACGAGGATGCCCAGAATCGGGTTACCGCCAAAACGCTTCACCGCGCTGTACATAACCAGGACAGGCAGGTAGTCAAACGTGGTGGCGATAATGGCAAAGAAGCTTGCGAGGTTCTTGAGGAACTCGCTGTGATCGGCAAGGCTGCCCTCCATGCCAAAGAGGCCGTTGGCAACGATCAGCGACTTAAGGCCGATGATGATAGCGGCGCCGACGAAGGCGGGAATGATGGGGATAAAGATGTCCGAGAATACCTTGAGGACCGAGAAGAACTTGCCCTTCTTGTCCGCCTCGGCGCCCTTGACCTCGGAAGCGCTGATCTCCTTAACGCCCGTCAGAGCCATAAACTCATCGTAGACCTTGTTGACGGTACCGGTACCGAAGATGATCATGAGCTGGCCGCTGTTGTACAGCACGCCCTTGACGCCATCGATGTTCTCGAGCTCGGCCTTGTTGTACTTGCTCGTATCCTTGAGCACCAGACGCAGACGCGTAACGCAATGCGTGGCGCCCTCGATGTTCTCCAAACCGCCGACGTTATCGACGACTTGCTGAGACACTACTTTGTAGTCCATGTTCCTCTCCATTCCTTTACGAAATCATAAGACGTTTTGATGCCATTACAGAGACGCGATCGTTGCATTTGCGCACTTGAGCGTACCGTCGGTGACCGTCAGCGCCACACCCTGGCCCTGCTTATTGCAGAAGCGCGCGTTAAGCGCAACATCATCGACAAAGATGGTCGCGATATCGTCGTCAACGACCAGGCGCACATGATGAGTGCCCTCGCCCTTAAAGAACAACGGACGCTCGAGGCCCATGTTGTTGACCTGGAACCACGGATACTGGGGGGCCGCCGTAAACTCGAGCTTGCCCTCACGCAGGTTGGCACGGAACTCATAGGCAAGACCGGACTCGGCGTCCTCGGCAAGCTTCACCGAGAAGCCGGCAGCGTCACCGGCGAGCTCGATGTCGGCATCGAGCATATAGGTGGAACCGGCATCCGCGGCGAGCACCTGCTCGACCTTGCCCGACTCGCAGGAAAGCTCAAAGGCCTCGACTGCCTTAGCCTCGCCAAAGGCGCCAAGCATGCTGTCGGGGAGCTTGGTGCCGAGCGTTCCGTCAGCACGCTGAACGATCTCGAGAGGCATAAAGGTGCCACCCCACAGGTAAGAGCTGGGGTCACCGCCCTCGTCACGCGTAGGAACCCAACCAAAGAGAACGCGGCGCTCGCCATCAAATGCGGTACGCGCGGCATAGTACGCGCGGCCATCGAAGGAATCGTCCGCAGGAGTGATCCAAGGACCGTTGATAGAGCGAGACATGCGGTAACGGGTCTTGTTGCCATCACTGTACTCGGAGAACACCAGATACCACCAGTCGCCCATCTTAAAGAGATCAGGCATCTCGAACATGGTGTACAGGCCCGGATTCCACCAGTCGCCCTGGAACTCCCAGGTATCCAGGTCCTTGGAGGTGAACTTGACCAGACGACCGGTCATCAGACGCTTGTCCTCGCCCACACGCGTGCCGAGGATGAGCATGTACTCTTCGTTC
>JAXJLC010000249.1:0-6993 GCA_036297365.1 Collinsella sp. | reverse complement strand
CTGCGGCATCGCTCAGTCCTCTCTCGTGATCGGGGCAACCGTCGCCCCGCAAAATGCAACTAAGTCATCGGGAGCAAGCTCAAGCTGATAGCCGCGCTTGCCACCTGAGATAAAAATGGTATCCCAAAGGACGCATGTCTCATCGATCAGAGTCCGGAAGCGTTTTTTCATACCGACCGGACTGCAACCGCCGCGGACATACCCCGTCGCGGCAAGCAAATCTTTGACATGCATCATGGTCAGCGACTTTTCGCCTGCGGCGCGCGCGGCGGCCTTGAGGTCGAGCTCGTCGGCAACGGGAATGCAGCACACGACATGGTCGTTGGACGGCGTCGTGCAGACCAGGGTCTTAAATCCCTGACCGGGCTCCTCGCCAAGCTGCTCGGAAATCGCGACGCCCAGCCCCGACGATTCGTCGCCATCGTCTTCGTACGTATGGAGAACATAGGAGATGCCGGCGCTTTCCAGCTCGCGCATCGCATTGGTTTTTGACGTCTTAACAGCCTTTGCCATGGCACATCCTTTCCCTCGCAGAGCGACGTAAGGATTAAGTATAGGGCCAATTCCGCCGCATATGCCATCTCGACACACAGAAGCGCCACCGAATCAGAAGGAATCGGTGGCGCGTCGGTACTACAACGTCTCTTTACTGTGCGTCGAGCTGCGCCTTACGCTCACGGTCACGCTTGAGCAACGGCGCCAAGAACTTGCCCGTGTAGCTCTGCGAACATGCCGCGACTTGCTCCGGCGTGCCTGAGACCACGACGGTTCCACCGCCGTTGCCACCCTCGGGACCCATATCGATCAGGCGATCGGCAACCTTGATGACATCGAGGTTGTGCTCGATCACCAGCACCGTATTGCCCGCATCGACTAAACGCTGAAGCACATCTAGCAATTGGCGAACGTCCTCAAAATGAAGACCGGTCGTAGGCTCGTCCAAAATATAGAACGTCTTACCCGTCTGACGACGATGAAGCTCCTTGGCGAGCTTTACGCGCTGCGCCTCACCACCCGAGAGCGTCGTGGCGGGCTGGCCCAAGCTCACATAACCTAGGCCGACGTCATACAGGGTTTGAAGCTTTCGCTTGATCTGCGGAATATTCCCAAAGAAAGCCAGCGCCTCGGCCACGCTCATGTCGAGCACGTCCGAGATTGTCTTGCCGCGGTAGGTAACCTCGAGTGTCTCGCGGTTATAACGCTTGCCGCCACATACCTCACAGGGGACATAGATATCGGGAAGGAAGTGCATCTCGATCTTAATCTGACCATCGCCCTTGCACGCCTCGCAGCGACCTCCGCTTACGTTAAAGGAGAAACGTCCCGGCGAGTAGCCGCGCGCCTTCGACTCCGGCGTGCTTGCAAATAGCGCACGCAGATCATCCCAAAGGCCAATATAGGTCGCAGGGTTCGAACGCGGCGTGCGACCGATCGGTGACTGGTCGATATCGATTACCTTATCGATGCACTCAATGCCCTCAATCTTCTTGTACGGACCCACGGGACGCGTCGAACGATGGATGGCATTCGTAAGCGCGGGCGCAATTGTATCGGTGACCAGGGAGCTCTTGCCTGATCCCGAAACACCGGTAACGACTGTGAGCGTACCGAACTCAATCTTGGCGGTAACGTTTTTGAGGTTATTAGCGCGGGCGCCCGTGATCTTAAGACAGCCGCGGCCGGGCTTGCGGCGCTCATCGGGAACGCGGATCATCCGCTTGCCGGTCAAATAGGCACCCGTCATGGAATCGGGGCATGCCATGATATCGGCAGGCGTTCCCGCGGCGACCACGTGTCCGCCGTTAACGCCCGCACCGGGACCCATATCGATCACGTAGTCTGCAGCGCGAATTGTATCTTCGTCGTGCTCGACGACGATAACGGTATTACCGATATCGCGCAAGCGCTCGAGCGTCTTGATCAGGCGTTCGTTATCGCGTTGGTGAAGGCCGATCGACGGCTCGTCCAGAATGTACAGAACGCCCATGAGGCCGGCGCCGATCTGCGTTGCCAGGCGAATGCGTTGGGCCTCACCGCCGGAAAGCGTCGCCGAGGCGCGATCGAGCGTCAGATAGTCGAGTCCGACATCGACCAGAAAACGCAGGCGCTCCAGGATTTCCTTGACGATGCGCCCGCCGATAAACTGCTGACGCTCGGAAAGCTCCAGGCCCTCAAAAAACTCGAGCGACTCGCGACAGGACAGGCAGCAGACATCGTAAATGGACTTGCCGCCCACGGTGACGGCAAGCATCTCGGGACGCAGGCGAGCACCGTGACAGCTCGAGCATGGCTCTTCGCGAATGTATTTCTCCAAGCGCGCCTTAGTATTCTCGTTGGTCGTCTCGGTATAGCGCTCGTACAGGATATTGCGCACACCCGAGAACTTAGTGTCCCACTGGCTGCGACGCCCATCGAGCTTTTGATAGTCGACCGAAATCTTCGTGTCGCCCATGCCATCCAAAAACGCACGACGCACCCGCGGGGGCAGGTCCTCCCATGGCGTATCGGCACTCACCTTAAAGTGTTTGCAGACCGCAGCAAAAATCTGCGGATAATAGTTGGAATTGCCGAACAGGCTGCCAAAGACTCCGTCGGCAATCGACTTTGAGGGGTCTTCAATCAGCGCCTCGGCATCGACTGTCTTTTTAAAGCCCAGACCATCGCACTCGGGACACGCACCATAGGGCGCGTTGAACGAAAAGTCGCGGGGTTGTAGGTCGTCAATGGAGTGCCCGTGCTCCGGACACGCCAGAGCCAGCGAATACTCCAGCAGCTCGCCCTCGGTTCCCTCGGGAGCATCGCGATCGGGCAGCATGTATACGTTCACATTACCGTGCGCCAAGGCAGTCGCCTGTTCAACAGACTCGGCGATACGGCCCAGAGAGTTTTCTCGAATCACGATGCGGTCGACTACGACCTCGATATCGTGCTTAAACTTTTTGTCCAGATCGATAGAGTCGTCGAGCGAGCGCACCTCGCCGTCGACGCGCACGCGGCTAAAACCCTCAGCCCGAAGATCCTCGAACAATTTTGCGTACTCGCCTTTGCGCCCGCGCACCACCGGTGCCAGCACAAACGCACGACGGCCCTCCCCTGCCGCCAGGACCTTATCGGCGACCTGGTCGGTGGTCTGGCGCTCGATAACGCGACCGCACTCGGGACAGTGCGGCGTGCCCACGCGAGCAAATAGCAGGCGAAGGTAGTCATAAATCTCAGTTACGGTACCCACCGTCGAGCGCGGGTTCTTGGACGTCGTCTTCTGATCGATCGAAACAGCTGGCGAAAGGCCGTCGATCGAATCCAGATCGGGCTTGTCCATCTGGCCTAAAAACTGGCGTGCATAACTCGACAGGCTCTCCACGTAGCGGCGCTGACCCTCGGCATAGATCGTGTCAAACGCCAGCGAGCTCTTGCCCGAGCCTGAAAGACCGGTAATGACCACGAGCTCGTCGCGCGGGATGGAAACATCGATATTGCGCAGGTTGTGTTCGCGCGCACCACGGATAACGATAGAAGAATCAGACATGGAAGCTCCTTGCCTCCTATAACCTCAAATCACACTGTCGATGAGTTTAACGCACTCAACGCGCACAGATGTTCGTAATACAAGATTCGCAGACCTTTTGCTTTGCGTGTCGGGTGCTTTGTTTCTCGAAATGCCGTGGAAAGGTTAGAGTAATCTAAAACTGAACTTAATTTGCTGTAACAGAGGAACGTCCATGACCGAAGATATCCCCCTTGAAATCACTTCGAGTGGCATGGCCAATCTGCCCATATTCATCGCCGTCCTTATCGTGGCCGCCGTCGTCGTGCGCGTGTATTTTTCAATCAAACACAACGAAAAACCGCCCATTGCCCGCGTCTTTTGGTGCGCGATGCTCCTCATCCCGCTCGGCATGGTAGCTGCATGGATTACGAATCAATTGCTCGTAAATGAGGACTGTTCCCTATGGGTCCTTTCTTATTCGGCGCTCGGTGCTGCCGCCGTCATACTTCTTGTCGAGCCCTTGGTTTCGGGACTTATCGACCAAACCGATCTTGCGACGGGAACGGTTGCCTGTATTTGCCGCGACATCCTTGTCGTCGCCGCTGTTTCAGCGCTCTCGTTCGTTTCACTCGAAATTGCCTGCAACGAAACGTTCTATCGCATTCCCGCCAACTCATTCGGGTTTTCCGTTGGGCTGCTCGCGACGGTTCTGCTCTCCCTTTATTTGCTGGGACAGCGTCATGGAGGAGTCATGGCCCTCGTGCCCGTCGTCTGTTGTACCCTTGGCATTGCCGAGCACTTCGTCATAACGTTTAAAGGCGAGGCCATCCTGCCGAGCGACATTTTGGCATTGGGCACCGCAATGGAAGTAAGTGAGGGATATGAGTTCACCTTCACTGCAGGAATCGTAACCTCACTCGCCCTGCTGGAGATTTCCCTGGGGCTTCTTTCGCTTATCCGACCGCGAAAGCTCCGTACGCCCGCCCATGTCTTCCCCGCAATCGCCGCTAACCTCTGCGCTTTTCTGCTAGTGACCGTTGTGGGGCTCTTGGGCTTTTCCAACATCGACTTGGAGCAGTCGCTTGATTTTGGATTTGACCGTTGGCAGCCCATCACCACGTATGCGTCTCAGGGTTTTATCACTTCGTTCACCGAAATGGTCAACGAGTTGCCCATTGAAAAGCCCGAAGACTATACGCCCGATGAGGCGCAGAGCATCGAGCAGGAGCTCGCCGCCGCCTACGACAGCACGTATGGCTCGAGCGAGCAGCGCGCGGCGGCCGTTGCCCAGTTCAATGAAATCAAGCCGACGATTGTTGCCGTCATGAACGAGAGTTTTAGCGACCTTTCGTGCTTTGAGCAGCTCCAGGCGGCCGGGTACACCGGTCCCGCATTCTACAACTCGCTTCCCGACACACTTGTTCGCGGCACCATGCTCGCTTCGGTCACCGGTGGCGGAACGGCGAACTCCGAATTCGAATTTTTGACCGGAGCGACAACGGCCTTTGTCGGATTAGGCAAAATCCCCTATCAGCTGTATCAGATGAATGGCGTCAACAGCCTGGCAAAGGACCTTAAAGGCTTGGGTATACCACTACCGCTATGCACCCGCAAAACCCCGTCAACTACCATCGAGATAAAATCTATCAGCAGCTGGGTTTTGGAGACTTTCTTTCAATCGGCGATTTCGAAGGTGCGCCCTATTACCATGCCGGCGTATGCGACTACGCCACCTACGACAAGATACTCGACCTGCTCAGAACCGACGAAGCCCCGCAGTTCATCTTTGACGTCACGATGCAAAATCACGGCGGCTACGACTATGGCACCGTTCCCGCCGAAGAGCTGACAAACTATTGGGTCGAGGGAGCCAGCGAGGGCGCTAATAGCGCACTCAATACCTATCTCACCTGCATCAATGCATCCGACCGGGACCTCGAGTACTTTATCAATGAGCTCCGCAATATCGGCAGACCGGTTGTTCTTGTCTTTTTTGGCGACCATCAGCCGAGCGCCGCAACGACTCTCAACGACGAGCTGTACCCTCAGGAAGATACGGCAAGCCACGCTTTCCGTATCTATCAGTCGACCTATTTCGTCTGGGCTAACTATGAAATCGCCGGCAATACCGAGCTCAACGTCTACGACACCGTCGGGGCAAACGAGATTGCAGCTATTACCCTTAATAAGATCGGCGCCCCGCTCACTGACTATCAAAAGGCCCTGCTTGCAACAAGGTCAGATGTGCCCACCATCAATGTCGCCGGCTATCTTGGTGCCGACGGGCTGCGCTACGACTTGGAATCTGAAGACAGCCCATACGCCTCGACGATCGACAAGCTGCAGCGCATGCAATACCTCGAGTTCGCCAGCAAAGTTCAGTAAGCCCGCCCATTCGCTTGGACCCATCGTATTGCAAGCACGCTCGGCCCAAATGCATCGCAAATGACTCCCGCTCGCAAACGAGGGTACAATGACGCTCGTGTCACATCGCGGGGCCCCGGCCCCAACATATACAAAGGAGTCATACATGGGTTGCGAGCACGCACAAGCAGCCGGCGGACAATCAACGCCGTCGCAATTTGAAGAGAATACGCTGTCGGAGGTCAAGCGCGTTATCGCTGTGCTTTCCGGCAAGGGAGGCGTCGGCAAGTCGTTTGTGACGGGCGCCATCGCAACCGAACTCGCCCGCCGCGGCAACAAGGTTGGCATTCTCGACGCCGACATCACCGGCCCCTCCATCCCCAAAATGTTCGGCATGAGCGGACGCCATGTCCATGCCCTCGGCAACCTCATGCTGCCCGAGATCTCCGAGCACGGCGTCAAGGTCATGAGCTCCAACCTGTTGCTCCAAAACGAAACCGATCCCGTCCTTTGGCGTGGCCCGGTTATCGCGGGCGCCATCAGGCAATTCTGGAGCGAGACCTCGTGGGGCCCCATCGACTACCTGCTGGTCGATATGCCTCCGGGAACGGGTGACGTCGCGCTCACCGTTTTCCAATCGCTGCCCGTCGATGGCATCGTCATCGTCACGAGCCCGCAAGACTTGGTCTCGATGATCGTCGCCAAGGCAGTCAACATGGCCGAGAAGATGAACGTCCCTATTCTGGGCATTGTCGAGAACATGAGCTATATCGAGTGCCCCGACTGCGGCAAGAAGATCGAGGTCTTTGGTAAGAGCAAGCTCCCCGAAGTCGCCGAGCGCTACAACCTCGACATCTTGGGTCAGCTTCCCATCAATCCGTCACTCGCCGAGGCCTGCGATAAGGGTGAAGTCGAGACCGCACTGCCCGATGACATGCTGCCCAAGGCCGTCTCCGCCGTTGAGGCCATCGCCCCGCACAAGACAGACGAGGCCTAAGTGAACGCAAGCGCCTTCTATGACGTCTTGGTGATCGGCGGCGGGGCCTCGGGCCTCGCCGCCGCCATTACGGCGGCGCGTGTCGACAAAAGGGTCTGCGTCGTCGAGCGCGACGTCGCCTGCGGTCTCAAGCTGCTCGCAACCG
>JAXJLC010000248.1:0-2698 GCA_036297365.1 Collinsella sp. | reverse complement strand
TACATGATGTTGTCGTAGATGTACTGCATCACGCGAATGACAGCCTTGAGGTTGTCCTGCATGTTGGGAACCTCAACGTAGGAGATGGCGCCGCCCGGCGAAAGCTGTTGGAACATGCCCTCGAACTTGAGCTTATCGAAAGCATCAATCTCCTCGGACACATGAACGTGATAGCTGTTAGTAATGTAGCCCTTGTCCGTCACGCCCGGGATAATGCCAAAACGGCGCTGCAGGCACTTGGCGAACTTGTAGGTCGTCGACTCCAACGGCGTGCCGTACAGCGAGAAGTCGATATCGCTTTCGGCCTTCCACTCGGCGCACTTGTCGTTCATGCGCTGCATGACGGCCATGGCAAACGGCGTGCCTTCCTTCTCGGTGTGGCTGTGGCCCGTCATGTACTTGACGCATTCATACAGGCCGGCATAGCCCAGGCTGATGGTGGAGTATCCGCCCACGAGCAGCTTGTCGATCGTCTCGCCCTTCTTCAGACGAGCGAGGGCGCCGTACTGCCACAGAATCGGTGCGGCGTCAGAAAGCGTACCCATCAGGCGCTCATGACGGCACAGCAGGGCACGGTGGCACAGCTCAAGGCGCTCATCGAAGATCTTCCAGAACTTGTCCATATCCTGGTGCGAGCTCAGTGCAACATCAGGCAGGTTGATGGTCACAACGCCCTGGTTAAAGCGACCATAGTACTTGGGCTTGTTCGGGTCGTAGTTCAGCGCGTTGGCAACATTGTTAAAGCCGTTGCCCGAACGGTCGGGCGTCAGGAAGCTGCGGCAACCCATGCAGGTGTAGCAGTCGCCGTTGCCGGCGGTCTCGCCCTTCGACAGCTTGAGCTCGCGCATCTTCTTCTCGGAGATGTAATCGGGCACCATGCGCTTGGCGGTGCACTTGGCAGCCAGCTGGGTCAGGTAGAAGTACGGGGAATCCTCGTGAACGTTATCGTCCTCGAGTACATAGATAAGCTTGGGGAATGCCGGGGTAATCCAAACGCCGGCCTCGTTCTTAACGCCCTCGTAGCGCTGGCGAAGCGTCTCCTCCACGATCATGGCAAGGTCGTGCTTCTCCTGGGGCGTACGGGCCTCGTTAAGATACATAAAGACCGTCACGAACGGCGCCTGGCCATTCGTGGTCATAAGGGTCACGACCTGATACTGAATCGTCTGGACGCCGCGACGAATCTCATCGCGCAGACGGTCCTCAACGACTTCGCGAACCTTCTCGGCAGACGCAGAGACGCCAAGCTCATCGAGCTCGCGGGCAACCTCGCCGCGAATCTTCTGACGGCTCACCTCAACAAAGGGGGCAAGATGGGTCAGCGAGATAGACTGGCCGCCGTACTGGGAGGAAGCAACTTGGGCGATAATCTGCGTCGCGATGTTGCAGGCGGTCGAGAAGCTGTGCGGCTTCTCGATCAGCGTGCCCGAAATAACAGTGCCGTTCTGGAGCATGTCCTCCAGGTTCACCAGGTCGCAGTTATGCATGTGCTGAGCAAAGTAATCCGAATCGTGGAAGTGAATCAGGCCCTCATTGTGGGCATCCACGATCTCCTGGGGCAGCAGCACGCGCTGGGTCAGGTCCTTGGAGATCTCACCGGCCATGTAGTCACGCTGAACGGAATTGACGGTCGGGTTCTTGTTGGAGTTCTCCTGCTTGACCTCTTCGTTATTGCACTCGATCAGCGACAGAATCTTGTCGTCGGTCGTGTTCTTCTGGCGCTTCAGGCTTTGAACATAGCGATAGATGATGTAGTGGCGGGCAACCTCGTAGCAGTCGAGACGCATGATCTCGTCCTCGACCAAATCCTGGATCTCCTCGACCGAAACGGTATGGCCCGCGTTCTCGCATGCCTCGGCGACGTTTTGCGCCGCATAAACCACCTGGCGGTCGGTTAGACGAGAGCTCTCCTCGACCTCCAAGTTGGCGGCGCGGATGGCATTGACGATCTTGTCGATGTCAAAGACAACCTCGGTGCCGCTGCGCTTGATGATCTTCATCCTCTTGCCTCTTTCGCGTCGTAGCCTCATTGCGCTTCAGAGCCAAACGATGCCCGGCAGGGCTTGCCCCTGTCTTGCGGCGCCGTCGCGCAATCTGTGTTCTCGATAAACCATAGGTCCTCATGCGGACATTCCTCGCGGCCGATCAAGCGGCTCAAAGGCGTGTCCAAATGGGGTGAATAAGGTCCTCGTTCTCTGTCCGCCATCTATCATACGACAAAGACGCATCTATATCCTGTATTCTTTTTTTAGGTCAAACACAACATATAGTGTTTCAGCAGGTCAAAGCAATTGGTCATTTTGCAGACGCATTATAAATGAGGGGTTCTTGGCGAGTCGGTAAAACGTTACCAACACGGCTACCTGCATGGCAGTTATAAAACCCCCTTAGTCAAGCCGCTGACAAATCCTACTAAAACCAAGCCACTCACGCCAAAATAATCCAAAAGATTGCGCTTGACCAACATGTTGCGGTCACGCTCGGTCAGGACGTATGCAATCAGCCAGTGCCCCTACGGGATGCGAAGATCGTCGCACGCGGATCTTGAGTTCAATATCTGGTGCCACATTTGGCGACATAAAACAAAACAGCCCAGAGACATAGTCTCTGAGCTGCGAACATTTGGTGGGCGTTAGAAGATTTGAACTTCTGACCTCTTCCGTGTCAGGGAAGCGCTCTCCCCCTGAGCTAAACGCCC
>JAXJLC010000247.1:0-7564 GCA_036297365.1 Collinsella sp. | reverse complement strand
GTTCCCCTCAACGGGAAGACCCTGCTCCCCGCCGAAGCGGGGGCGCAGGGTCGCGGAGTCGATCGAGGCGTCTGCCTCAAGCTGCAAGACGGCGGTCTCCGATGCCGCGACGCGGACGGTTGAATCCGGCGCTACGAGCATCAGGCCTCCTCGTCCTCGTCGTACTCCTCGTCTTCCTCGGCCTCGGTGGCCTTGGGCTTGGCCTTGCGGCGGGTGCTCTTGGGTTTGGGCTTCTCATCAGGCTCGGGGTCGAGCAGCCCACGCTTGGCTGCCTCCTCGTCGGACATGACCTCGCCCTCGAAGGCAACGAGGAAACCGTTCCGGATGACGCGCTTCTTGCTGGTGAACATGACTCCTCCTTACGCGCCCACGCCAGCGGCGGCGGGAGCCTTGTCGAGGTCGGTCTTGGTGGCGAGGCAGAAGGCGTCCGGGTAGCGCACCTGAAGCGCCTTGGTGTGCTCGCCGAGGATGGAAAGCTCGTTCTTGATGAACTGGTCGTTGTAGTAGCCGATCTCAACCGTGGTGCCTCCGTGGATGGCGCGGCGGCGGGCTGCGAAGGAGTCGTACACGAGGATGCCGGGGCAGCTCGCGTCCTCGACCACCTGCATGCCCCAGTACACGTCGGAGCCGAGCGTCTGGTACAGGCCGGTCTCGGTCTTGTACAGGTCGATGGCCTCGCGCACCTCCGGGCTGACGGCCACGTGGGTGGGGATGCGGCGGGCGTTGCGCATGACCTTGGTGCGCATCATGCGGATGGCGTCGAAGTACATGCCGCCCATGGCCTCGGTGAAGGTCTGGATACCGGTGACGTTGGTGATGCCCACGATGTGGGTGGAGTCGGAGCCGTTCCAGTACTTGCCGTTGGTGATCTCGTCAAGGTCGAGCAGGAGGTCGTGCTCGATGATGTCCAGAAGCTCGTCGTAGTCCATCAGGGTGTCCTTGGAGATGGGCACGTAACCCGCGATGGTCTCCTTGTTGGCGACGGCGTCCTTAAACGCGTAGATGACCTGAGCCTTGGTGGCGCTGGTGCCGGAGGTGACGCCAGCCCACGTAGCGGGCGCGCCGCTCTCGTTGGTCTTGTCGCGCTGCTTGTAGGTGACGGAGCCTGCGGCGGGCGTCTCGAGCAGGGTGCTCGAGAAGTTCTGGAACACGCCGGGGAGCTTCGCGGGAAGCTCAAGCTCGATCTCGGTGGGAGCGCCCACGGTCACGACGCTGGCGGCGTTGCGCGGGCCGACCTCGGCGGAGTTCTTGAAGCCGACCTGAAGGCCGTGGAACTCGTCGCGGGCACCGAGGATGCGCACGCCGAAGGACTCGTTGTGCGGCTTGGGCTTGGGCGCGTTGCGGAGCGCGTCCTCCTCCTCGATGACGTGGCCGATGGTGATGTCCAGCTGCTCGATCTGGCCCTGGATGACGAGCGCCTTGCTCTCGTCCTTGTCATCCACGGCTCGGCGCTGCTCCTCGGCGAGGCGGTTGCGCTCCGCCCAGAGCTGCTTTGAATTGAGGATTGCCATGTCTCTACTCCTTTGTCCGGTAGACCCTGTTTCCCAACACGAGGAGGCGGCACCCCTCGTTTTGCTGCATGGTATTTGCGGCGTGAGATTTGCCCGGCTCGTCCTCCGGCTCGGCGGGCTTGGGGGTGGAAAGCGCCTCGATTGCCGCCTTCGGGGCATGCTTGTAGCGGGCCAGCATGGCCGGGTCGATGCAGGCCGCCACGCGCTGCTCGGTCTGGATGATCTCGTCCGCGAGGCCCGCGTCAACTGCGGCCTGCGCGTCGTACCACGTCTCGGCGTCCATGGCGGAACGCACGTCCTCGATGTCCATGCCGGAGCGCGCGGCGATGATGCCCGCAATGGTTCCGTCCACGGCCTCAAGGCGCTCTGCGGCCACAAGAAGCTCTGCCGCGTTGCCGCTCGTGTAGGTCCATGCGTCATGAATCATCAGCTGCGCGAAGTCGCTCATGATGACCTTGTCCGCCATGACGGCGATGTAGGAGGCCGCCGAGGCCGCGATGCCGTCAACGTATGCGGTGGTCTCGCCCTCGTAGCGCTGGATGGCCGAGGCGATGCCGAAGCCCTCGTACACGTCGCCGCCGCAGCTGTCGATGCGGATGTCGAGCGGCTTGGGACTCAGCTCGTCAAGCGTCGCGGCGAAGTTCTTGGCCGTGTTGCTCGAATCCATGTCCCAGAAGTCGCTCCCGATGGTGCCGTAGAGGTACACCGTCGCGCGCTGGGCCTCATTCTTGATTTGAAACATTCGTGCCTCCTACTCCCGTCTGGCTCCCGTCTCCGGGTTCCTTCGGCTTCTCTGCGTTGGACGAGTTGAAAACGTTCACGGTTCCATCAGGGTTGACGGTTCCGTAGTTCAGCGGGAACAGCGGAAGCCCGATGCCCTCAAGCGGGTCGAAGTCCTCAAGGTCGCGGACGTCCTCGCGCGTGATCGCGCCCAGATAGCCCATCTCGCGGTAGTACTGGGTGCGGGTGGCGTCGTCGCCGCGCATGAGGCCCTGAACGCGGAACTTGGCCTGCGCGTTCGGAAGCCCGCAGGACGCGAGAACCGGCTGCAACGCGATCTCGATGCACCGCACGTCGGGCACTATGGTGTCAGTCACGTAGTCGATGTTGGACTGCTGCCCGCCGGCGTAGGTGGTCTGGTCTCCGTCGTAGACCTTCCAAGGCGGCACGTTGCAGGCGCGGCACACCTGATGCAGAACCCACTTCTGCTGCTCGATGACCGACGCGTCCTTCATGGTCTGCTGGTCGGCGACCCACTTGGCCCCGTAGCCGAAGATGGGCGCGCGCCCCGCCTCGGTGATGCCGCTCTTCATGTCGATGGCCGTGCGCAGCGCGTTCAGCTTCTTCTCGTCGTTGATGACGTTCCCGGCTGGCAGCTCGACGTGGCCCAGATGGTGGTTCCCGTTGCGGAGCATCGAGCGGTAGAACCGCTCAAGGTCGAGGCTCAGGCCGATCTCCTCGGCGGCGAGCTTGGCCAAGGACTTGCCCTTGATGCCGTCCTTGGTCACGTGCGTGCAGATGTTGACGACCTCGTGGTTGAAGTACGTCCCTGCGGGCACGTGGTCATCGCCCGGCGCTACGGTGTAGGTGGTGCGGTAGCCCTTCGGCGCGTCGCGGTCGTAGTTGTGCTGGACGGTCGCGGTGATGGGCCAGATGGCCTCGATGCGCCCACGGTTCCACTCGATGAACCAGTAGGCGTTGCCGAACGTGTCACGGCGCAGCACCGTCCACGCCATGAGCGCCGGGGCGGTCATCTCCTCGTTGGCCATGCCGTTGAGGAGCTTCGCGAGCGGATGGTTGGTCAGGCGCTCCGATCCGCTGCGCCTGTGGTTGACCACGCTGAACGGAAGAGACGCCATTGAGCGCGCCTTGGTCTGCTCGCAAGCGGCGTAGTCGATTGACATGAGCGCGCCGTATCCAGCCGGTGTGGGAGCGAACCCCGGCGGAAGGTTGACGCGCACCACGTCTGAAAGCTCCGGCTCCTCGCCGCGCTTGTAGAACATGTCGTAGAAACGTCCCATGCTGCCCCTTTCTTCTGGCGGCATGGTACGGGCGGCGTGAGATTAGTAGATTTCCGGGGCGTCCTCGCTTCCCGACACGAGCTTGTTGTAGGCGAGCGCGGCTATAGCCAAGGCGATAGCGCCGTCTATCTTGGATTTGCGCGAGTCCTTGCCGAAGCGCGTGCCGTATGGCTCGCGCTCCTCCTCAACGGTGTTCTCCAAGTGCTGCCGAAGCTTCCTCTCGCCCTTGAGCTTGAGCCGCCTGTCCTTCACGAGGTTCATAACGATTGAGGTCGCTTGGCACATGGTGGCGTTGTTCTGGGCGAAGGACACGGTCTCGATGCCGTACACGTCGTTGAGCTGGCTGCTCATGACTATCATGCGGTTCGGGTCGATTCCAACCACCTCCGGGTAGTGCTCTTGGCACACACCAGCGATTAGCTCCATGATCTGGTTGAGCGGATAGTGCCCGGTGTCCTCGTCCGGTGTGTCGAATATCCAGCTTTTCGTGTAGCCGACCATGGTTCCGCGCTTGTTCTTGCGCTCCTGATAGGCCACGATCGCATAGGAGTCGCCAGCCGTAGCGCCGTCGATGCCGATGGTGAACGGACTGTCGAAGTCGAGCTTGTTCGGCCCGCGCTCGCATCGGTCGAGCTGCGCCGTGGTGAAGCACGAGTACGCGTCCCTGTCGGACGGGAAGCGGTTGGCGGTGTAGCGCTCGAACGACCTCTTGGACGTGGCCATGCCGCGCTGGTCTTGGATGCTCTCCCACGTGACCCAAGAGGCGCACATGAGCGGTTCCCAGCTCTCGCGCTTGTCGATGTCCGCGCCGTCATCGAGGCCCAGCCAGTAGAGGTACATGCCGGGGTCGTCGTCGGCCTTCTGCAAGGTCTCCCACAGGAAGCCCTCGCGCGCGTCGGCTGCGGTCGTGATGCCGATTGAGAGCGGGTTCCAGAGCACCTTCTGGCCCTTGAGGCCGGCGTCCCACACCTTGCTGTCCTTGTAGACGTGCAGCTCGTCAAAGATGAGCACGTTGAAGTGCCAAGATTCCAAGGCGTCCGGCTTGTTGGGCAGCACCATGATCTTCGCGCCGGTCTCGTTGTGGGTTATCACGTCCTTGCCGATGTCCCACTGTTCTTTCCACGTGTCGTTGAGCTTTATCATGGTGGCGATCTTCTCGAAGATGTTGCGCACCTGATCCTTAGAGCTTGCAACCACGCCGTACTGCCCGTTGTGGATGACCTCCATCGTTGCGACGGTGAGAACGGTCGCTGCGGCAAGCTCGGTTTTGCCGTAGCCGGAAGGCAGGCCGATGATCACGCGGCGGAAGCGGCGCTTGAACCTTCCGCCCTCCATGCTCCCCGTTGCGAATATCGGCTTCCAGATGTTCTCGCGCTGGAAGGGTTCGAGCAGGAAGGGCTTGCCGTAGTAGCTGTCGTTGGAGACGTGGTGGCACATGGAGGAGAGGCACTTCTCGTAGTCGCGCGCCATGATTAGACCCTCGCGCGAGTACGTGGTCTCAGTCCTCCGCATCCTCTATCACCACCTCTGATTCCGGCAGCTCGTATGCCGCGTCGATGCTCTTGAACATGGCTGCGGTGTCCGCCGCCGTCTTGGTCGCGGTCGCGTCCATGAGGCCGATGCGCGATCTCGCCAAGGGCGAGAGACCCAGCATGTCGGACAGCGCGCGAATCTCGGCGCTCGCCTCCTTGAGGATCGTGAGCGCCGGGTTCTTGCGCACCAAGGGAATCTCCTTGCCTTCGGCGTTCTTGAAGGGCTTGACGCCTATCTTGTCGAAGATGGCTATCTTGCCGTCCTCGGAGTGAATGGCCTGCTCGGCCTGACGCGCCACGGCGTGCCAGTAGGTCAGCAGCCGCAGCGTCGGGATGTCCTGCTCGGTGAAGCTGTTCACCGGGGGCGCGAGCCACGCCCATATCTCGCTCTGCACGGGGTCTTCGGCTATGTCCTTCGGCATGAGCACGCCTGAGGAACCCTCGCGCACGGCGAGGCCGTAGGAGTCCGTGAGGCCCCGGCGTATGGCGTTGTGCTTCGGCTTAGCGCCCTTCACAGGCCCTCACCCCTCAGTGCGTCCTCGATCTTCTTCGCCACCCTGCGCAGCTTCAGGCAAAGGGGCGATGACGTGAGCATGGAGGCGCGTGAAAGGTCGCTCGCCGCCACGTGGGCGCGCTGCAAGACCTCAAGCACCTCGTCATCGGTCATTGATGCGGACGGGGCGGGAGCCTGAAGCTCGCCCGTGTAGGCGTAGCCTCTGGCCGCGCGCGAGCGGCACGTGGCGGAGCAGTACCGCGCCGTGCTTCGCTGGGCCTTGAACTCACGCCCGCAAACCTCGCATCTCTTTATCATCGTGTCTCCTTACGGTTACGCGGCCAAAGCCAAACAACCCGCTTGCATCGAAGCGCGTAGGATAGGTGAAGCCGGTTTGAAAACGACCGCGCAAAGCCTCAACGGCTTATCTGTGAGAGGTGAACCCCCCCCCATAAACGATTCGCAGTATGTAGTCAGGAATCTTTCGGAGCTTCGGGCTTTTCCGCAGCTTCTCGAACTGGTCTTCGGTCGGGACGGCGGTCTGTCCTCCAGGCGTCGTGCATAGGTAGTGCGAAGCCATCTGCGTTCCGGTTAGCTCGTTTACCTCCTTCGCCTTTATCCCCGTTGACTTGAGCCATCTGGTGAAGGCGAGCGTTTCCTCCTCGGAGTGGAAGCGGGTTTCGCGCTCGTAGCTCTCCGTCTCCTTCATCATCTGGGATGCGAAAGACTCCTTTGCGAGCATGAGCGACGAGCCGGGCGACTGGTGTATGGCCTTGAAGCAGTGCGCCGTCCCAACCTGCTGCATGCGATCAGTTGGGACGCACTCGATGCCGTTCAGAATCGAAACGGCGTTGAACCTGTTTCCCTCGAAGCCGGGAAGGTCGCCGCACCCGCAGCACGCGGGGCTGTCCCCCATGGGCCGAAGCCGGTTCTCGGCGCAGAAGAAGGCAAGCCCGTTGCCGTGGCACGCGTCTTTTATGAGCGCGTAGTGCGCCTCTAGCAGGTCTTGCGGGTAGCAGTAGTCACCGCGAACCTTCACGAGGCCCCTTTTTCCGCGCTTGAACTTCATTCCCTCGACGGTCACACCGTAGGCCCCAGCCTCGGCGAAGCGCGGGATGTTCGCAAGGAACTCGCGCTTTACGCTCGTTATGTACGGCTGCGCGCGAACTATTACGCGGCGGCAGTTTCCCGCCAGCTTTTCGGCCATCGAAAGGCGCTCCTCGAACGTTGGCGCGCCCGGCTCCATCTTGTCGTATGACGAGCAGACCATGGAGATCTGAACAACGGCGTTGCACTTCCGCAAAAGCGAGATGTACGGCTCCTCGGTTATGAGCTTGCCCTTTGTCGATATGATTACCGGGTAGCCGGTTTCTGCGAACACCTTTAGGCACTCTAGCGACGCCCCGGCCTTTCGCTCTATGGGCTGGAAGGGGTCGGAAAGCCCTCCCCAGTGAAGGGGTATCCGCCAGTCGCACCACTTCGTCACGGTCGTTCTCTTTCCCTCGATGAAGCTGCGGAGCTGCTGCGCGCAGTTCTTCATCGTTACCTTCTCTATATCGACCTTGGTTCTTGCGAAGCAGTACTTGCAGCCATGGGAGCAACCGGAATACGTGTCGAGCCTTATGGGGTACTCGCACAAGACAGCCTGCGAACCGCACTCTACTCCCATTCCTCCGCCTCCTTTATGATGCGGGCGGAAAGCTCGTCGCGCCCGATGGCCTTCACGTAGGCCTCAACGCTGTCCTTAACGTCGATGGGGAACACGAGGGAGAACGAGAACGTTTCGCCGTTGCCCTTTGTGACGTTCGTCGCGAAGTCCTCCGTCATGAGGTCTTCTATGGCATCGACCGGAGCGCCTTTGTACAGGTACTCATCGAAGCCGAAAGATTCCCAGTCGGCGTTCAGGTTGTCCATATCCTCGGTAAGCGTTTCGTAGTCGAAGCCGCTCGATAGCGTCGTTTGGTTGTGTACGTGCGTGTATGCCCGGCGCTGCTCGTCGGTGAGGTG
>JAXJLC010000246.1:0-1773 GCA_036297365.1 Collinsella sp. | reverse complement strand
GTCTGTACTGCGTGCTCGGTCTGTTTGCCAAGACGCTTGTGGTCGACAAGGCTATCGAGAGCATTCACCTTCGTAAGGTCTGCACGATCATTTGCTCCGAGCCCCTTAAAGTCGAGGAGTTTATCGTCAAGCATCTCAACCGCACGGCAACGATCAGCCGTGGCTACGGCGCTTTCTCGGGCAAGTGCGTCACGGTGATCATGAGCGTGCTGAGCCGTCGCGAGGCAGTGCAACTGCGCCGCTATACCCGCGATATCGATCCGGATGCGTTTATCACGATCGTTGACAGCTCCGAGATCGTGGGCAAGGGCTTCCGCGGCACGAACTAGCCCGGTCGTACCCTTCGAATCATTGAACAAACCGGCTACGTTGCAAATCGGTCATCTTGCGGTATTTGTCCCCACATTGGGCGATAATGATGCCAAAGACATCGTTTGCGATCCAGGTGATTCGCTCTAGATACGAAGGGATGATTTCGATGTTCTGTTCGCAGTGTGGCGCCCCCATGGGCGATAACGACAAGTTCTGCGGCGTGTGCGGTGCCCCTAATACCGAGGTTAAGGCCGCCGGTCCCGCTCCGCAAGCTCAACCTCAGCCGCAGGGTCAGCCGTTTGCCCAGCCGCAGCCGCAGCCGTTCGTTGCGCCCCAGCCGGCTATGAACGCGCCCAAGGGTTGTATGGCTCAGGCCTTCAACGACATGCTTAAGGTTCCCGGCGCCTTGGTTCGCGTATGCCAGATCGCCTTTTTGCCGGCGCTGATCTGTGTTGTCTCGGTGCTGGTGCTGTTTATCCCCGTTATCGGCGGTATCGCAGCGGCCATTGGCTTTTTGCTCGCGTACGTGGCAAGCGTGTGCGGCGCGGGCTTTGCCATCGAGTGGGGTCGTGACCTGTCGCTCAAGGATGATAACGGCATGGAGCGTCCGCTGCTGCGCTCGACCTCGTTTGGATTGGGCATTTTCTCGTCTGTCATTACCGGTGTGCTCGAGTTCGTGGCCATTATTCCGGTGATTGGCGTGGTGTTCTCGGCTATCGAGAGCGTCGTGATCGGTGCCGTCGGCTCGTACTATTACTCCGGTTCGAGCGGTCTCGAGGCCGCACTCTTCGGCTCGATGGGCCTGCTCGTCTTTGCCATGATCGTGTCGGTGGTACTGGGCATCTTCTTTAAGATGTTTGGTGATGCTGCCGTGATGCACTTTGCCGTCGTCGGGCGCGTGGAGAGCGCGTTCTCGCTTGAGAAGGTTTGGAAGTCCTATAAGGCCAACCTGGGCAAGTTGTTCTGCGCATCGATTCTCCCCGAGTTTTTGACGGGCATCGTGTCGCACATCATCACGTGGATCTTCACCGCCATCTTCGGCGCCATTGCTACGTTTGGTATGTATAGCTATTACTATCGCCCCACGGGTCTTGAGGCAATCATCGAGGGCGGCGGCATCACGCTCATTCTGTTCTTGATGATCATTGCCTTTGTCACGGTGTTCCTGACTGTGTTTGGCAAGATGCTCAAGTATCGCGCCGTTGGCTATTGGGCGGCACGTCATGCCAGCGAGTGGGCCGATGAGGATGCCGACGATGTCCTGACGTTTGTGCTCCCGGGTGAGAAGAAGCCTGCTCCTGCGGGGTTCAATCCCACGGCCGCCACTGGTGCTGCCCCTGCGCCTGCCTCGGCACCTGCGCCTGCCCCTGCCCCGGCACCCGCGCCTGCACCTGCTCCGGCACCTGCCCCTGAACCCGTACCGGCGCCCGAGGCGACGCCTGCGGAACCCGATTGGAATGC
>JAXJLC010000245.1:0-6162 GCA_036297365.1 Collinsella sp. | reverse complement strand
TAAACAGGAACTATTTCACCGCAACTGAAGGGGGCTGTCGTGGGTCATCGGGATTCATGTGATGATTTGCGTGAGGTTTGTTGGGGCGTTTTGGGCGCTGGACACATTTCGCATCGATTTGCATCGTCGCTCAAGGAGGTGGACGGGGCACGGCTTGTGGCTGCCGCCGGCCGCACTCCTTCGCATGTTGAGGAGTTTTGCAGGGCGTTTTCGATTGATGCCGCGCACAGTTATGCCACGGCTGACGATAGCGGCGATGTGGCTTATGATGCGCTGATTGCCGACCCCGATGTCGACGCAATCTACTTGGCTCTTCCACATGGCATGCATGCGCATTGGGTCTGTCGGGCACTGCGCGCGGGAAAGGCCGTGCTGTGCGAAAAGCCGGCCGTTTTGAGTGAGGAAGAGGCTCTCTCGATTGCCTCCACCTCTCGTGAGCGCGGCGTGCTGTTTATGGAGGCGATGAAGAATCGGTTTTGCCCGATGCGCACTCGCGTGAAGGACTTGCTTGCGTCGGGTGAGCTTGGCCGTATTGTCTCGATTGAAAGCGTGCAAAAGCTCGATTACGGCGAGCCTCCTTCGGGCTATCTGCTTGATTCGTTGCAGGGCGGCTGTCTATATGACATGGGCTGCTATGCGGTCGGTTGGTTTGAGGATTTGCTCGCGGGCGCGTGCGAGGTTTCATCCCGTGAAGTTCGCTGGCGTGACGTATCAGGCGGCCGCGTCGATTGGGCCGACGAGATCCGTATGAGCGTCGGCGGTATACCCATTCATATGGTGTGCGACGGCAAAGCAACATATGAAAGCCGCTTAACGATTGTCTGTGAGCGAGGCTCGTTGGAAATCGAGCGTCTCCATCGCCCCGAGCTCGCCCATGTGAAGTATTCCGACGGTCGAACGCTCGAAATAAATGCCCCGTTTGAGATCGATGATTTCTACGGCGAAATCCAGCATGCGACCCAGCTCATCCGGGCGGGGAAACTCGAGAGTCCCGTCATGCCCCTTGCCGCCACGCAGCGCTGCGCGCGCATTATCGATGCGATTCGCTTGAAACTTTAGTGCGTGGGGGCATGGCGCCAGCGCCTGGAATGCCTTGGAGGCCTTTGCCCCTGATGCCCCTTTATAACTTGCGGTGGAATACGGTCTGTTTGCGCCAAAATAGGGCACCAATAGACCGTATTTCACCGCAACTGATGAGGAGGGAGCTGGAGATGCTGACGATCGGGTGTCATCTTTCGACGACGAAGGGCTATCGGGCGATGGGGGAGACGGCGCTATCCATTGGCGCCAATACCTTTGCATTCTTTACGCGCAACCCGCGCGGCGGCAAGGCGAAAGAACTTGACATGGATGACGTGGCGGCTCTGCGCGAGCTTATGTCGCAAAACGACTTTGGACCGCTGGTGGCGCATGCCCCGTATACCTACAACCCCTGTTCTGCCAAAGAGCGGGCGCGCGAGTTCGCCTTGGAGGCTATGGCAGAGGACCTGCGGCGCATGGAGGCGCTGCCCGGCAACTACTACAACTTCCATCCCGGTGCGCATGTGGGGCAGGGCTCCGACGCCGGCATTCAGATGATTGTCGATGCCCTGTGTCAGGTGATGTTTGAGGGCCAGCAGACGACGGTGCTGCTCGAGACCATGTCGGGCAAGGGCACCGAGGTGGGCCGCAGCTTTGAGGAACTGGCGCTCATCATTGAGGGTGTTGCCGGCAAACGCCCCGAGCTGTCGGCCAAGCTGGGCGTTTGCCTAGACACCTGCCATGTGAGCGATGCCGGCTACGACATCATCCATGATCTGGACGGCGTACTCGACGAGTTCGACCGCGTGGTGGGTATCGATCGCTTGCATGCCGTACACATCAACGATTCGAAGAACCCTTGTGGCGCCCATAAAGATCGTCACGAGTGCATCGGCAAGGGATACCTTGGCAGCGAGGAATTTGGTGGCGGTATGCAGGTTATGCAGAATATTGTATCGAATGGCCACTTGCGTTCGCTGCCGTTTATTTTTGAGACTCCGAACGAACTTGCAGGTTATGCAGCTGAAATTAGACTATTAAGGTCATTGCAGCAGTAATGACTGTCACAAAGTAGAGTATTCCATTCACGTTATGGGTTTGTTTCAATCAGTTTTCTCATTGCAGATTCGTAATTCCGGGTGCATAATAGCCAACAGTTTTTGCAGACCTCTGAATCAAACGAGGTCACCGGAAGGAGACTGATTATGAAGCTGAAGAAGCTTGGCGCATTTGCCGCCACGGGTGCTATGGCGCTCGCTCTTGCTCTGACGGGCTGTGGTTCGTCCAACGCCACCTCTGGTTCTGATGCCGGTTCCAGCAGCTCTGACGACGCTAAGGTCGAGAAGGTCGACGGCTCCAAGGAGTACGCGCTCGTCAAGGACGGCACGCTGACCGTCGGCACCTCTGCCGAGTACGCGCCGTTTGAGTACAAGGATGACAACGGCGACTACCAGGGCTTTGACCTTGAGCTCATCAAGGCTATCGGCGACAAGCTGGGCCTGGATGTCGAGTATGTCAACAATGACTTTGACACGCTGGTTCCGGGCGTCGCTTCGGGCGCCAAATATGACGTCTCCATCGCGGCTATCACCGACACGCCCGAGCGTGAGAAGGAAGTCACTTTCTCCGATTCCTACTACATGGACGATCAGGCTATCGTGACCAAGGTCGATAACACCGACATCACGGCCGACAACTTCAGCGAGAAGCTCAACAACGCCGACGCTACCATCATCGTCCAGTCTGGCTCGACCGCCGAGGCCTTTGCCCAGGAAAACTTCCCCAAGGCCAAGATTGTCCCCTACAAGGACGCCACCGAGTGCTTCAGCGCCCTGCAGTCCGATAAGGGCGACGCCGTAGTCACCAACCGCTCCGTTGCCAGCCAGCTGACCGCCGAGCAGTTCAACACCTGCCAGACCATCAAGCAGATCAGCACCGGCGAGGAGTACGCCATCGCCATCAACCAGGGCAACACCAAGCTCAAGGACGACATCAACCAGGCCATCAAGGACCTGACTGACGACGGTACCGTTGACGCCCTCATGGCTAAGTACAACATCAAGTAAATAGATGCTTGATTGCGCGTAGGCCCTTTCCGTTTTGCGGAGAGGGCCTTTGCGCTTCTCTCGACGGAGAGCGTTTCCGTCTCGTTTTGCCGGCAACTTCTACGATAGGAGCCACCTTGTCTCGATTGAACGAAGGGGCCATGGGTCGGCGTTTTCCGCTGCCCTCGATGCTCCAAAAACTAGCCTGCGCCCTAGCTGTGGCGCTCGCTTTGTTGTGCGCGGGGACAGCCGCGCCTTCGACCGCCCAGGCGCTTGAGACCGCAAAGATTACCGCCCGACCCAACACCGGTTCGGGCAGCGCTGTGGTCGGCGGCACCGAGACGCGCATTACCTGGGAAGTTCAGGCCGATGCCGACGAGGAGCTGAGCGGTCTTTCTCTGACGTTTGTCGACGGCACAACGTTTGGTATCGATGACACGCGATTGACGATGCTCTCGGGCGAGGACCTCATGGATCGTACGCCCATGAAGCCCACGTGCAAGGCTGACGGCCAGACGCTCAAGATTGACTTTGGCGAGACGGCGCCTGCCGGCGGCTTTTTCCGTGTCGAGGTTTACGGCGTGACGTTTCCCGTCGAGGGCGGCGATGAGGCCTTTAGCGGAACCTATACGCTCGCCGACGGTTCGACCAAGAAGATTTCCAAGATTCCTTCCGTCGAGATTAAGGGCGTGACGGCCTTCGATAACTTCCTGGCCGATCTTAAGGAGCAGCCGTGGGTCGAGGCCTGGAACTCCAATATGTTCCTGCGCCTGTTCTTGAACCCGGTGATTTTGGTCCAGAGCCTGCCGATCGTCTTTAAGGGCTTCCTTATGTCGCTCTCGATCGTGCTTGTGGCGTTTCCGCTGGCGATCCCCTTTGGCTTTGCCCTGTCGCTCATGCGTATCTCCAAGTCGCGTATCCTGCGTTGTCTTGCCGGCATCTATGTGAATATCATCCGTGGTACGCCGGCGTTCCTGCAGATCTACATCGCGTTCTTTGGCCTGCCGCTTGCCGGCGTCAAGGTGGACGACTACGTCTTGGGCGTTATTGTCATGGCCATGAACTCGTCTGCGTACCTGTGCGAGATCTTCCGTGCCGGCATTCAGTCGATCCCCAAGGGCCAGAATGAGGCTGCTCGCTCGCTGGGCATGAACGCCCTCCAGACGCTGCTCTACGTCATGATTCCGCAGACGTTCCGCAATGTCCTGCCTACGTTGACCAGCGAGTTCATCCTGCTTTACAAGGATACGTCGCTGCTCGCGGCCGTGGGCGTGGTCGAGATCGTCATGAACGCCCGCACCATCGTGGCCACGACGGGCTCCATTACGCCGTATGTGGTTGCCGCCCTGTTCTATCTGGTCATTACCCTGCCGCTTGCGCGCTTGGTGAGCGGTCTTGAGGCGAGGCTGCTGGGTACGGCCGAAACCAAAAAGAAGCGTCCCACCAAGAGCGCCGGACAGGTCATCGCAACGCCCGCCGACCATATCGCTGGTCTGTAAGGAGGTTCTATTATGAGCGAAACCAATAACTCGAACGAGGTCGTCGTCAGCATCAAGAATCTCCAGAAGGCCTTTGGCGATAACGTGGTCCTGCGCGACATCGATCTAGATGTGCGCAAGGGTGAGGTCGTCGTAGTCCTGGGCCCTTCGGGTTCGGGCAAGTCGACGATGCTTCGCTGCATTAACCGTCTTGAGGAGCCCACGAGTGGTTCGATTGTCGTCGAGGGCGTGGATGTGTGCGCCAAGGGCGTTGACCTCAATAAGGTGCGTACGCACTTGGGCATGGTGTTTCAGCAGTTCAACCTGTTCCCGCACCTGTCGGTCAAAAAGAACGTCATGCTTGCGCAGCAAAAGGTGCTCAAGCGCAGCAAGGAAGAGGCCGAGAAGATTGCCATCGAGGAGCTGACCAAGGTCGGCCTGGCCGAGCGCATCGATTTTATGCCGAGTCAGCTTTCGGGCGGTCAGCAGCAGCGCGTGGCCATCGCCCGCGCCCTGTCGATGAATCCGCACGTGATGCTCTTTGACGAGGCCACGTCGGCGCTCGATCCTGAGCTTGTCCGCGATGTATTGGGCGTCATGCGCGATCTTGCGCATGACGGTATGACCATGATCGTGGTGACGCACGAGATGGGCTTTGCCCGCGACGTCGCCGACCGCGTCGTCTTTATGGACAGCGGCGTTATCGTGGAGGATGGCACGCCGAGCGAGGTCTTCGACCATCCTAAGAGCGAGCGCACCAAGGCGTTTTTGGGCAATATCTCATAGCTGCTTTATATGACTGACATAGCAGAAAACGGGAGCTGGATGTGATCCGGCTCCCGTTTTTGTTGGGACGCGAATGTGTTTTGTTGCAATGCGCGTTGCGGGCGGAGCTCATTGCCGCTAGGCGAGCTCGGCTCCAAGGGCGCGGCAGGCCGCTTCGCTCTCATCATCGGGGGCGTCGTAGCAGATGGCGGAATCGACGACGTTGACGCCCTCCTCGTCGGCGTCCGCCTTCCAGTTGTCCATCCATTCGCCCTCGGCCCACGAATAAGAGCCAAAGAGGACGACCTTCTTGTCGCCGAGGGTCTCCTTGACCTCATCCCACATGGGCTGGAACTCATCATATTCAAGCTCCTCGGAACCCATGGCGGGGCAGCCGAAGGCGATAGCGTCATAGCCAGCGGCCTTGTCTGCGGAGAAGTCGGCGCAGGAGATGACCTCTGCCTCGGCGCCGGCATCGGTTGCACCTTCGGCAACGAGGTTTGCCATGGCCTCGGTGTTGCCCGTGCCGCTCCAGTAGACGACGGCGATCTTGCTCATGTTGAGTCCTTTCAGTTGTGCGGCAGGTTGCCACGGCTTCTATGTTCTATCGGGTTGCCTGGGCAAGTTGCGCCAAGCTGTAGCCCTGCTGATAGACAAAGGTGAAGTATTGGGTGCAGGCGCGGTAGGCATCAAACGTCGCAAGTGCCTGCTCGACATTTGCGTAGACCTTCCAGGCCCCAAAGACCTTATAGTTCTCGCCGCGCTGGACGATAAACTCGTGCACGTCGTCGTAGGGATATCCTAGGAAGTAGCCTATTTCGTGCGGAAACTCGCAGGTGCAGTCGTTGCTGCAG
>JAXJLC010000244.1:0-6575 GCA_036297365.1 Collinsella sp. | reverse complement strand
GGCTTTAAGGAATACTTTGCCGTCAAGGCCAATCCCAACCCGGCGCTCATCTCCATTCTCAACGAATACGGCTGCGGCTGCGATTGCTCGAGCTATACCGAGCTCATGATCGCCCGCTCGCTGGGTATCACGGGACACGACATCATGTTCTCGTCCAACGACACGCCGGCGGCCGACTTTGAGCTCGCCGACAAGTTGGGTGCCATCGTCAACTTTGACGACATCAGCCACATAGAGTTCTTTGAGCGTGTTGCGGGGCCCATCCCCAAAACGGTCAGCTGCCGCTTTAATCCAGGCGGCCTGTTCCAGCTCTCCAACGGCATCATGGATAACCCCGGCGACTCCAAGTACGGCATGACCACCGAGCAGCTCTTCGAGGCCTTTCGTATGCTCAAGGCCAAGGGCGCCGAGAACTTTGGCATCCACGCATTCCTTGCCAGCAACACCGTCACCAACGACTACTACCCCAAACTCGCGCGCATCCTCTTTGAGCTCGCCGTGCGCTTGGAGCGCGAGACCGGCGCACATGTCGCCTTCATCAATCTGTCCGGCGGCGTCGGCATCCCCTATCTGCCCGAGCAGCAGGCTAACGACATTCACGCCATCGGTGAGGGCGTACACGCAGCCTACGACGAGATTCTGGTCCCCGCTGGCATGGGCGATGTGGCGATCTGCACCGAGATGGGCCGCTTTATGATGGGTCCCTATGGGTGCCTGGTCACCAAGGCCATCCACGAGAAGCAGATCTACAAGGACTATATCGGCGTGGACGCCAGTGCCGTCGACCTCATTCGTCCCGCCATGTATGGCGCTTACCACCACATCACGGTGATGGGTCAGCCGGACGGTCCCGATAAAACCGCAGCCACCGTCACGAACACGTACGACATCACGGGCAATCTGTGCGAGAACAATGACAAGTTCGCCATCGACCGCGAGCTTCCGCATATCGACATGGGCGACCTGCTCGTGATTCACGACACCGGCGCGCATGGCCACTCTATGGGCTACAACTACAACGGCCGCCTTCGCTCCGCCGAGGTCCTGCTGCGCCCCGATGGCTCGGCAGACCTCATTCGCCGCGCCGAGCGCCCGGGCGATTACTTTGCCACGCTCGACGTGCTGCCGTGCGGCCGCGAGCTGCTGGCCAAATCGCGCGCCGAAAGCGCCCGCCGTCGCGCTCAGGACGAGCGCCTAGCAGTCGCCGCCCAATGGAACAAACGCGTCCAGATCGCGGAAGCGAAGGAGAAGAACACGGATATCCGCAATCTCGAGGGCTCAATCGTCGCCCTTGTCACGCCGTTTAAAAAGGACGGCAGTGTCGACTTTGACGCGCTTGAGCGCCTTATCGATTTCCACCTGCAAAATGGCACTGACGCCATCCTCACCCTGGGCACCACCGGTGAGAGTGCCACGATGACCGATGACGAGGACAACTCCGTCGTCGCCGCTGTGGTCAAGCATGTTGCAGGACGCGTCCCCGTTATTGCCGGCTCGGGCTCCAACTCCACGCAGACCATGCTCACCAAGTCGCTCACCTATCAGGGCCTGGGCGCCGACGGTCTGCTGCTCATTACCCCCTACTACAACAAGTCCAATGAAGAGGGTATCTATCAGCACTTTAAGACCGTCGCCGATGCCGTGGACATCCCCTGCATCCTGTACAACATCCCCGGCCGCTGTGGCTGCGGCATCAGCGAGCGCAACGTAGAACGCCTGGCCGCGCACCCCAACATCATGGGTATTAAGGAGGCCTCGGGCAACGTCGCCTACGCGGCCAAGATCGCCCACCTGCTGTCAGACGACTTCCGCATGTACTCGGGCGAGGACGCGCTTACCATACCGCTCATGAGCCTGGGCGCCTCGGGCACCATCAGCGTGTGGGCCGATGTTCAGCCGCAGCTCGTGCACGACATGTGCCGCGCCTATCTGGACGGTGACGTGGCACGCGCCCGCGATATCCAGATTGCCGGCCAGCCGCTCATCAATGCCCTCTTTAGTGAGGTCAACCCCATCCCCGTCAAAGAGGCGCTCGCCCAGATGGGTATGATCGAGGCAAACTACCGTATGCCGCTGTGCCCCATGGCAGACGACACGCGCGCTGCACTTACCGATGCTCTGAAGGGAGCTGGTCTGCTTGATTAAGACCGTCATTATGGGAACGGGCCGCATGGGCTCGCTCATCCGCACTACCGCCGAAGGCATTGTCGACGCCGGCGGGCAGCCCGTTTTTGATATCGTCGCCCAGATCGGTTTTGATCTGTCCGAGCTCGAGAGCGCCCCGGCGGCCGACGTTATCATCGACTTCTCGAACGTCGTGACCTTCGAAGCCGTCGTCGCCTATGTCGAGCGCACGGGCGCGGCGTTGGTCTCGGGCACCACAGGCTACACCCCCGAGCAGATGGACCGCCTGCGTGAGCTGGGCCAGAACACCCGCGTTATGCACTCGGGCAATTACTCCATCGGCATCGCAGCCCTGCGTCATCTAGTGGCCCAGGCCACGCGTGAGCTGCCCGGCTTTGACTGCGAGATTGTCGAGACTCACCACAACCAAAAGGTCGACGCCCCCAGCGGCACCGCCAAGCTGCTGCTCGACGCCGTAGTCGAGGCCGAGCCCGAAGCAGGCTACCACCCCGTCTACGGTCGCGAGGGCATGTGCGGCGCGCGCGACTCCAAGGAGATCGGTATGCACTCGCTGCGCGGCGGCACCGTCGCCGGCGTGCACGAGGTGGGTTTCTTTGGCCAGGACGAGGAGGTCACGCTCACGCACCGCGCCACGAGCCGTCAGATCTTTGTCAACGGCGCCCTGGCAGCCGCGCAGAAGCTCGTCGCCCGCGAACCCGGCTTCTATACGTTCGACCAGGTCATGTTTGCCTAACCAGGTATCAACCGAACCCGCCCAAAGGAGAGATAGCAAATGAGCAACGCAGCCGAGATGGATGCACAGGAGATTATCAACTACATCGCCACCGCGCCCAAAAAGACGCCCGTCAAGCTGTACGTGCGCGAGAAGCCCGGCATGAAGGTTGCCTGGGGCGACGCACATGTCTACGGCGGTCGTCGCGGCAAGACCGTCTTTGGCGACTGGGATGAGCTTAAGGCCATCCTGGACGCCAACGCCGATTCCATCGATTACTACGACGTGGAGAACGATTGCCGCAACTCCGCCGTGCCCATGCTCGACCTTAAGGGCATCAACGCCCGCATCGAGCCGGGCGCGATCATCCGCGACCGCGTCGAGATTGGCGACCGTGCCGTCATCATGATGGGCGCCATCATCAACATCGGCTCCGTTATCGGCGAGGGTTCCATGATCGATATGGGCGCCGTGCTAGGCGGCCGCGCCACCGTGGGCAAGAACTGCCACATCGGCGCTGGAACCGTGTTGGCAGGCGTCGTTGAGCCCGCAAGCGCCACGCCCGTCATCATCGAAGACGACGTCATGATCGGCGCCAACGCCGTGGTCCTGGAGGGCGTACGCGTGGGCAAGGGCGCTGTTGTTGCCGCCGGCGCCGTGTGCGTCGAGGATGTCCCCGCCGGTGCCGTCGTGGCCGGTGTCCCCGCCCGCGTCATCAAGATGCGCGACGAGAAGACCGACAGCAAGACCGGCCTGGAAGAGGGCCTGCGCCAGCTTTAATAGTTACGGCGTTTTACCAAACGCCGTAACGACCCGACGCTGCAAACGCCCCTAGGCGGCAATCTGACGTTCAATCGTCGGGCATGACCAGAAGGTCAATGCCCTCCTCTTTCGCGTCACCTTGCTCGCCTAGGGGCGTTTTCGCTGACGTGTGCTCAACCTGCGGGGTAATGTCAGCAACCAAGCCGAAAACAAAAAAGGCCGAAGTCCCGAAGGGCTTCGGCCTTTGCTTTCTCGCTGTAAGCGCAACGCAACTTATCGATTCTCGATGCTACCGATATTTTTGAGCTCGATGGAGATGAGGCCGTTAGGCTCATTGACGAACTCGATGTACTCGGAGTTGGAACCCATCTCGGCCGGGAAGCTGATCTCGATGCCCGTGTCGGTACGGATCTTGTGGTTGCGCACCGCCGCGCGT
Source organism: Collinsella sp. (assembly GCA_036297365.1). Classification (GTDB taxonomy): domain Bacteria; phylum Actinomycetota; class Coriobacteriia; order Coriobacteriales; family Coriobacteriaceae; genus Collinsella. Next base: position 2,520 of record JAXJLC010000244.1, on the reverse strand, counting down.
TCGACCTGCTTGCGCTCCACGGGCACACGCTCAGGCACCTTCTCCTCAGTCAGTGCCGCGCGCACGCTCTCCTTGATGACCGGCTCGTCCTCAAAGACCTCATCGACGATATCCCAAGGCGGCAGTTCCTCGTCATCCTCAACTTTCTCGGCAACAGCAGCCTTAACCTTGGCGAGTGCTACAGCCGTGTTGGCACCGTGCTCCTCGGCGACTTCCTCGACCACACGCGTCACGGTGTCGATGACCTCCTTGCCCGATACCCCCGTGTCGCACTGCAGCAGGCCATCGGGAATGAGCATGCGATCCTCGCCGGCAATCTTGCGCTTCTTATCCACATAGCCGATCTCCATGGTGCTTGCACGCACGATTGCATAGCTCGGCACCTTTTGCGAGGGATTCGGCAGAATGGCGTAGTGGCGCGCAATGTCGTTGCGCACCTCGCCCTCTTCGCGACCCACCTCGTGCATAAAAGCCTGCTTGGAGCCCAGCAGCATCACGGCAAACCAGCGGGCATCCTCATCGTCATCAAAGTCCGCCACAAGCACGTCAGTGGACTCGGCTTTCTCGGCCTTGGTAAGTTCGGAAGAGATGAACTCCGCAATCTGCTGAGACAGATCCACGAACTCACGCTCACCGAAGAAATAGCCCTTGAGCTCGCCGCCGAATGCGGAGTTCTCGGCAAACGTGGCACGCTTGTTATCAGCCGAGGTACGAGCGCGCCGCAGGTGCGTGGTTACGAAATTACGCACGGTGCGGCTCTCGATATCGAGCTCGCGCTGGCTCATAACGTTGACGGCAGAGTCAAAGTCCAGGATATGCAGAATCGCGTGATTGATTTTCATATACGGCATTCCGTTCTAGATCGATTTCGGCACGAACCAGTATAGCGGTCGATCCCGCCCCAGGCGCATCGAAGATTGGTGCATCGGGGACAGGTTGCTTTGCACCAATGGTTAGCGCAGGAGCTCGGACTGCCAAGCCTCGAGCTGTTCTGCCAAGCTCTTGCCGGCAGCGGGCATGTCGATCTGGGGACGTTTGGGCAGAAGCGCACACTTAAGAATCGCAACGATAGTCTGCGAGACAAAGCGTCGCGTATCCTTGTCAAAGCCTTGCGCAGCCTGGAGCATCACGGGCAGGCTCTCGCGCAGATTCCCAGCGATATCCGCAAACCGCTCAGCACCCGTAGCCTCAAGCACGGAGAACAACGTATCTACAAAACGCTCGCGCTCGTTAGGCGACACCGCAAGCAGCATCTCGCGAATGGAGCCATCAACGTATCGAGCACCGGCGGACAGGCGCTCACAGTACACGAAGTCGCGACCATCAACCACCCAGCTAAAGGGATTATGCTGAAGCAGGCTGAACTCGGTGCTCTCAACGATGGCATAGTCCTCCTGTGTCTCGAACATCATGCCAAAGATCGACGACCGAGGTAGCGTCTTGTCGATTCGACCGGAAAGATCGGCAAAGGCGTTGCCGTTCAGAAACTCCTCGACGAAACCCGGACCATCATGGGAATACGCCCGTTCGATTCGCGCACGGGCGACATCGGAGCACATCGCCGCACCGTACACCGCAAGGTTTCCACCCTTGGAATGACCTCCGCACAAAAGCGGCCCGTCAATCGCATCCGCCGCCTCGTCCACATAACGCGCCGCGGATTCCTGGGCCGGCACAGGATACCGGAACGCCATGTTAAAGTCCTCTTTCCAGCCCACAATCGTGCTGTCGGTCCCCCGGAAGGAAAGATAGCTAAACCCCGCCGGAAACCGGAACGCCATGGCTGCAAACTGCTCTGTCGCCACCACATCGCTCACGGCACGATAGCCGCAAACGTGCACGCCACGGTAGCGAGGGCTTGCTGCCACGGCCTCCAACAAGGCCCTGCTCCCCTCTGGATCCCACAAGTCGTCAATCATGTCCCGGTAGCACTCGGCACGCAGCAGCTCGCGTACGTCTAGGCCCTGCCAGTTCGTCAGCTCCGCCATATCACCCGGCAAACGCAAATAGGACAACCACGCAAAGACGAGGCTATCCACCGCGCAGAACGGCCTCTCCTCAAACGGATCAAACGCCGTCTGGGCATAGGTCAAAAAATTAGGCGAATCCGACATGGCCCTCCCATCAACTATGGTGCATTGGGGTCAGGTTACCTTGCACCAAAAAGGCGCCCGGGCCGTGTGGACCCGGACGCCTTCATTGTAACTTTTTGCTCTAGCAAGCTTGATTTAGCAGGAGAAGTCGACGCTGTCGATGATGTCCTTGAGGGCCTTTGCAGAGGCGGTGAGCTCATGCTGCTCGCCATCGTTCAGCGGCACGGGGACGCGGCAGACAACGCCGTCGCGGCCAACGACCGTCGGCATGGAGATGGCAAGATCGGACAGGCCATACTCGCCCACCATGAGCGAGGAAACGGGCAGAACGGTCTGCTCATCGCGCATGACGGCAGTGCAGATGCGCTTAACGGCCATGGCGACGCCGTAGTAGGTGGCGTGCTTCTTCTCGATGATGGTGTAGGCG
>JAXJLC010000243.1:0-5523 GCA_036297365.1 Collinsella sp. | reverse complement strand
ATGGCGTTAACCTCATCCTCGGTGAGGTCCTTAACGCGCGTATCCACGTTAACGTTGCACTCGACGCAGATCTTCGTCGCAGTGGTGCGGCCGATGCCGTAAATGTAGGTCAGACCGATCTCAACGCGCTTCTCACGCGGGAGGTCGACACCATTAATACGGGCCAACGTAGTCTCCTCTCTTAACCCTGACGCTGCTTATGACGGGGGTTCTCGCAAATGACGAGGACCTTGCCATGGCGCCTAATGATTTTGCACTTATCGCACATCTTCTTGACCGAAGGACGTACCTTCATCGTTCTTCCTTTCGGTAGCGCTCAAACTACTTCCCTACTATCTACTCGCCCAGCCGCAGGCGTTTAAAACTATGGCTGGTCTTCACACACAATCCGACCGTAGGTTGAGCTAAGCCTGCAGCCGGAAATGGAGTGCGTGTATGCGTGCCGCTATTTATAGCGATAGGTGATGCGGCCGCGGGTCAGGTCGTACGGGGAAAGCTCCACGACAACCCTGTCACCGGGGAGAATGCGGATGTAATTCATTCGGATCTTGCCAGAAATGTTGCACAGAACCGAATGACCGTTCTCGAGCTCAACCTTAAACATGGCGTTGGGCAGCGGCTCTTTTACCGTACCCTCGAGCTCAATTGCGTCTTCCTTCTTCACAAGCAATCATCTTTCTCTAGAAAACGACAGCGATTGAGTATTCTACAACACGTATGCACGCATCGTAATAACTTCGTAATGGCTCCACAACTAAGTGGAACTTGTTACATTTGAAATGTAAAACAAAGCCGTTCCCTGATGCCCAAGATCGCCTTGAAATGAGAAGGCATAGACCATGGGGTCATGCCTTCGAAATTGAAAGGCGAGGTTGGGCATCAGGGGGCGGCGACTTTTACATTTCTCCGCCTTGGAGCGAACACCAAGCACCTTGGGCATCCGTGGTGAGAATCACCGGACCGTCATTGGTAATGGCGACGGTGTTCTCATAGTGCGCGGCGGGCAGGTGGTCGTTGGTCGTAACAATCCAACCGTCGGAGCCCGTGCTTACATGGTTGGAACCCATCGTAACCATCGGCTCGATGGCAATGACCATGCCGGCCTGGAGGCGAACGCCCCTCCCCTTCTTTCCATAGTTAGGAACGTTGGGGTCCTCGTGCATCACGCGGCCAATGCCATGGCCAACATAATCACGAAGCACGCCGTAACCGTGAGACTCGGCGAGGGACTGAACGGCATAACCGACGTCCCCGATATGGTTACCGGGAACAGCCTGCTCGATGGCAGCCTTAAGGCAATCGCGCGTAACCTCGCACAGGGCCTTGGCCTCGGGCGTGGGGGTACCGACGAAAAACGTCCAAGCGTTATCGCCGACCCAACCGTCGACAACGGCTCCCGTATCGATGGAGATGATATCGCCATCGCGCAGAATCATGTCGGGGTTGGGAATACCGTGGACAACGGCATCGTTGATCGATGCGCAAATGGTCCCCGGGAACCCGCCGTAACCCTTAAAGGCCGGGGTGCCACCATGCATGCGGATAATCTGCTCCGCGAGCTGATCAAGCTCAAAAGTCGAAACGCCGGGGCGCACCATGGCTCCAACGTGGCGGAGCGCCATCTTAGATAGCGCTCCTGCCTTCTTCATCTGCTCGATTTGCGTTGCAGACTTAATCTTGATCATAGACCGAGAGCCTCTTTGACATCCCCGTACACGGTCTCGCGAGCCTGGTCACCATTGACCGACTTGAGCAGACCCTGGCCACGATAGTAGTCGACGAGCGGGCTCGTGGACTTCTCGTAGACGTCGAGACGATTCTTGATGGTCTCGGGCTTGTCGTCGTCGCGCTGATACATCTCGCCGGCGCACTTGGGGCAGGTAGCATCGGCAGCGGTGCCGGTGTAACCGCAGGCGCGGCAGGTGCGACGCGAAGACAGACGGTCGATGATGACCTCGGGGGCCACGTCGACCAGAAGGGCGCAATCGATCTCGCGACCCATGGCGGAGAGCTCGGAATCGAGCGTCACAGCCTGGGCGGTGTTGCGCGGGAAGCCATCGAGGATGAAGCCCTGCTGGGCGTCATCGGCGGCAAGGCGCTCCTTGACAAGGTCGATCACGAGCTGATCGGGAACGAGCTCGCCAGCGTCCATGTACTTCTTAGCCTGAATACCAAGCTCGGTGCCACCCTTGACGGCAGCACGCAGCAGGTCGCCCGTGGAAATGTGAGCGACGCCAAACTCGGCGACGAGCTCCTGTGCAACGGTGCCCTTACCGGCACCCGGAGCTCCGAGCAATACGAGGTTCATGAGCAATCCTCCTCTAGCCTATTTAAAGAATCCATCGTAATCATACATCTTGATCTGGCCTTCGAGCTTATCGACCGTGTCGAGCACGACGCCGACCATGATGAGGATGGACGTGCCGCCAAATGCCTGGATCAGATGGTTACCCGTGAAGGAGAAGATGATCGAAGGCACGATGGCGATGAGCGCCAAGAAGACAGCGCTGGGAAGCGTGATCTTGTTGAGCGCGTTCTTGATGTAGGCCGCGGTAGCCCTACCCGGACGGACGCCCGGAATAAAGCCGCCCTGCTTCTTAAGGTTGTCGGCCGTATCATCGGGGTTGAACACCATGGAGGTGTAGAAGTACGCGAAGAACACAATGAGGACAACGTTAAGCACCCAGTTAAGCCAACCGGTCGAAAGCGCGGAGGCAACTGCCTGAATCCAGCCGATGCCGGGGAAGAACACGGCAATCTGAGCCGGGAAGTACAGCAGCGCCGAAGCGAAGATGATCGGCACGACACCCGCGGTGTTGACCTTGATGGGCAGGTAGGTGGTCTGGCCACCCATCATGCGACGGCCCACGACGCGCTTAGCGTAGGAGACCGGGATGCGGCGCTGGCCGCGCTCAAGGAAAACAATCAGCGGGATAACCAGCAGGATGATGGCGCAGATGATCACCATGGTGATGATGCCACCGGCGTTACCCTCGGTGCTGGAGAAGATAGCCTGCGGCAGACCGGCCATGATGTTCGCGAAGATGATCAGCGACATGCCATTGCCGATACCGCGCTGGGTGATGAGCTCACCAATCCACATGATCAGCATAGCGCCCGCGGTGAGCGTACCGACGATCATGAGGTCGAAGATGATCTCGGGAGCGCCGGCGCCATTAAAGCTGATGCCGAAGCTCTTAAAGAGGAAGAGGTAACCCACGGAGTTGAGGATTGCCAGAGCCAGGGTGAGGTAACGCGAATACTGCGTAATCTTGGTCTGACCGACCTCGCCCTCGCGGGCAAGCTCATGCAGGGAAGGCACGACGGCCTGGAGCATCTGGAGGATGATCGAGCTGGTGATGTAAGGCATGATGCCCAGCGAAAACACCGACACATAGCTCAACGCGCCGCCAGAGAAAAGATTCAGGAGGGCCATAGCACCTGCGGCGACCGAATTGTTATCGGTCGAGAAAAGGCCCAGCATCCCCTGGAAGGGAATGCCGGGCACAGGAACGTGCGCACCAATGCGGTACACGACGAGCATAGCTATGGTAAAAAGAATCTTTTCGCGCAATTCTTTGATGCGGAAAGCATTCTTAAGACCATTTAGCACGGCAGCTCGACCTTTCCGCCGGCGGCCTCGATCTTGGCCTGCGCAGAAGCGCTGACCTTGTCGACCTTGACCGTGAACTTCTTGGTGAGCTCACCATTGCCGAGCACCTTGACGGGCTCGAACTCGCTCTTGGTGATGCGAGCGGCCTTAAGAGCGGCACCGTCGATCACAGCGCCGTCCTCGAACTTGCGCTCGAGACGCTCAACGTTAACAGCGGTGTACTCGATACGACGGGGGTTGCGGAAGCCCGGAAGCTTGGGAAGGCGCATGGCCAGCGGAGTCTGGCCACCCTCGAAGCCGGCACCCTTGGTGCCGCCAGAGCGGGAACCCTGGCCCTTCTGACCGCGGCCAGAAGTGGTGCCGTGACCCGAAGAATTGCCACGGCCGACGCGCTTGCGGTTCTTGGTGGAACCGGGCGCGGGAGTAAGATCGTGAAGCTGCATTTGCTACTCCTCTACAATCTCGACAAGGTGCTTGACCTTGAAGATCATGCCGCGGACGGACTCGTTGTCAGCAATCTCGCGAACCTCGCGGATCCTGTGGAGACCGAGGGCACGGACAGTACGGACCTGGTCCTGCTTGCAACCGTTGGTGCTGCGGACCTGCTTGATCTTGATGGTGTCAGCCATGCTTAGTTCTCCTTACCGACGAACATCTCGGAGACCGTCAGGCCACGGCGAGCCGCGACGTCCTCAGGGCTGGAGAGCTCCTTGAGGCCCTCGACGGCAGCCTTGATGATGTTGAGGCCGTTGTCGGTACCGAGGGACTTGGACAGGACGTTCTTGATGCCAGCAAGCTCAAAGAGGGGACGCACAGCGCCGCCGGCGATAACGCCGGTACCCTCGACAGCGGGCTTGATGATGATGCGGCCGGCACCAAAGTGGCCGAGAACCTCGTGCGGGATGGTGCCCTGCTCGGTCACCGGCACGTGGAACATGTTCTTCTTGGCATCGAGAGATGCCTTGGAGATGGCCATGGGCACCTCAGCGGACTTGCCCATGCCAACGCCGACGTTGCCCTTGCCGTCGCCAACGACGACGAGAGCGACGAGGCTCATGCGACGACCACCCTTGACGGTCTTCGACACGCGGTTGATGTAAACGACGCGCTCCTCGAACTCGGAGGCCTCGCGCTGCTGCTTCTGATTACGAGCCATGTGCTACATACCTCCTAGAACTCGAGACCGGCGGCACGAGCACCGTCGGCGAGGGCCTTGACGCGGCCATGGTAGATACGGCCACCACGATCGAAGGCGACCTTGGTGATGCCGGCCTCGATGGCGCGCTTGCCAACGAGCTGACCGACCTTCTCCGCAGCCTCCTTGTTCGAGGTGTGGGTGCCCTTGAACTCGGCCTCGAGGGTCGAGGCAGAGACGAGCGTCAGGCTGGAGCCCTTGCTGTCGTCGATGATCTGGGCATAGATGTTGGCGTTAGTACGGGTCACGCGAAGACGCGGACGCTCGGCGGTACCCGAGACCTTGCCGCGAACACGACGCTGACGACGCTTGAGGCCTTCCAGCTTCGCCTTATGCTTGTTCATACGTAAACTCCTAAAAAGGTTGATCTTGCCAGCACCTGACGGGGTGCTGGTCTTATGCGAGTGAGTCGGTTACGACTACTTGGCGGCCTTACCCAGCTTGCGGCGGATGTGCTCGCCAACATAGTGGATACCCTTGCCCTTGTAAGGCTCGGGAGGACGATGACCGCGGATCTCAGCGGCGATCTGACCGACCTGCTGCTTGTTGATACCCTTGACGTTCACGTGGGTGTTGTCGGGAACCTCGAAGGTAATGCCCTCGGGAGCCTCGACGATCACGGGGTGCGAGAAGCCCAGGGAGAACTCGAGGTTCTTACCCTTCTGCTGCACGCGGTAACCGACGCCGGCGAGCTCGAGCTTCTTCTCGAAGCCCT
>JAXJLC010000242.1:0-3700 GCA_036297365.1 Collinsella sp. | reverse complement strand
GTCGGGCATCAGGTGCCCCTCGATTATCTCGATCCCCTTGTACTCGCACAGCTTCCTGAGGATCTCCCCAAGGTCGGACCTTATTTGGTTGTAGATGACTTTGCGCCTATACTTCGGCGTGAACACGACGTGGTACTTGCACATCCACTTCGTGTGCGACAGGCTGTAGGCCTTCTGGGCCATACGCCACCACCGCCCTCTCGACTCGGATTCCTTGCGGCCTGAACAATCGCAAGTGTCCGGCGAGGGGGCGGCTTTGTAAAGCCGTTTGGCCCCACCCGCATAGCGGGTGGTTTCTGATGCGGCGCGCTGCGCGCCCCGCACAGGCTAAAGCCTCTAAAAAGCAAAGGGGCCCGCATCCGATAGGATACTGGCCCCTGACTATAAGGCGCGATGCGTTAACAGCAGCGACTACTTGCGATGCGCGCGGTAGAACTCGATGAGCGCCTGGGTCGAAGCGTCCTGCTCGGCCTTGGCGGCGTCGTCGTGGAAGGCCGGGGTAATCTGCTTGGCAAGCTGCTTGCCCAGCTCGACGCCCCACTGGTCGTAGGAGTCGATGCCCCAGACCGTGCCCTCGACAAACGTAATGTGCTCGTACAGGGCGATGAGCTCGCCGAGCGCGAACGGGGTCAACGTGTCGCCGAAGATCGAGGTCGTCGGACGGTTGCCCTCAAAGCAGCGGGCCGGGACGATCTGCTCGGGCGTGCCCTCGGCGCGCACCTCATCGGCCGTCTTACCAAAGGCGAGTGCCTTGGTCTGGGCCAGGAAGTTGCCCAGGAACAGCTCGTGGACATCCTGGCCGCTGTCGGTTGCGGGGTTGGCAGTGTTGGCGAAAGCGATAAAGTCGGCCGGGACCACCACGGTGCCCTGGTGCAGCAGCTGGTAGAAGGCGTGCTGACCGTTGGTGCCGGGCTCGCCCCAGAAGATCTCACCGGTGTCGGAAGTCACGGCGCTGCCGTCCCAGCGGACATGCTTGCCGTTGGACTCCATGGTGAGCTGCTGCAGGTAGGCCGGGAAACGGTGCAGATACTGGCAGTACGGAAGCACGGCGTGGCTCTTGGTGCCGAAGAAGTTGACGTACCAGACGTTGAGCAGGCCCATCAGCGCGACGGCGTTGTTCTCGAGCGGCGTGTTGCAGAAGTACTCGTCGATGGCATGGAAGCCCTCGAGGAACTGCTGGAAGCGCTCGGGGCCGAGGACGACGATCAGCGACAGGCCCACGGCGGAGTCGACGGAGTAGCGGCCGCCGACCCAGTTCCAGAAACCGAAGGCGTTGGCGGGGTCGATGCCGAAGGCCTCGACCTTGTCGAGTGCGGTGGAAACGGCGACGAAGTGCTTGGCCACGGCCGCGGCGTTCTGCTCATCGGAACCGTCGATGGCGCCCTGAGCCTTGAGCTGCTCGAGCATCCAGGTCTTGACCTCGCGGGCGTTGGTGAGGGTCTCGAGCGTGGTGAAGGTCTTGGAGACGATGATCACGAGCGTGGTCTCGGGATCGAGGCCCTTGAGCTTCTCTGCCTGATCGTTGGGGTCGATGTTGGAGATATAGCGGCAGTCGATACCGGCGTCGGCATAGGGACGCAGGGCCTCGTAAGCCATGACCGGGCCCAAATCGGAGCCGCCGATGCCGATAGACACCAGGTGCTCGATCTTCTTGCCGGTAACGCCCTTCCACTCACCGGAGCGCACGCGCTCGGCGAAGGCATACATGCGATCGAGGACCTCGTGCACGTCGGCGACGACATCCTGGCCGTCGACAATGAGCTGGCCCTTATCGCTTGCCGGACGGCGCAGCGCGGTGTGCAGGACGGCACGGTCCTCGGTGGTGTTGATGTGCTCGCCGGAGAACATGGCGTCGCGGCGCTCCTCGAGCTTCACCTCGCGGGCAAGATCGCACAGCAGCTTGACGGTCTCATCGGTCACCAGGTTCTTCGACAGATCGAAGTGCAGGTCACCGGCGTCAAAGCTCAGCTTGTTCACGCGCTCGGCATCGGCGGCGAACCAAGCCTTGAGGTCGATACCTTCGGCCTCGAGCTTCTCCTGATGAGCCTCGAGCGCCTTCCAAGCGGCAGTCGACGTAGCATCGATAGGTGCGGCAACAGTTGCCATAGAGTCCTCCTCAGCATACGGGCGCACGCCTCCATGCGCCCGGACATTCAGATGCCACTATTCTAGCGCAGGTCAAGACCATAATCAGCGAGCGTTGCCAATCCGCCCCTAAACGGCAACCGACCAAAAAGGGACAGGTTTATTTTGGCAGGTCAAACGCTTTACCTACCAAAAATAACCCATCCTTTTATGGCAAATATTAGGCCGCGGCGCAGACGCTGCCGAGTAACTCACGCAGAGGAGACCCGATGCCCTCCAGCAGATCGGGCGCGATAATGGCAAAAACGGGAACCTCGCCGGTGCCCACGACAGCAGGCACCTTGCCCTCCGAGACAATGCATCCATAAGGCACAAAGCCGTCTTCGCCGGCATCGAGCGCCGCCATGCGACGCGCGAGCTCGCGCGCAAAGCCCGCCGTATCGGCATCTCCGATCGCCAGGACAAAGTCCACGCCTTCGTCGGTCGCCAGGGCCACGGCTTCGTCGATCAGTTCGTCTCCCCCGTCGCCCCCAACCGAGCCGCAGCGGAAAAGCACACGCTCGAGTAGGGCTCGATCAAGCGAGCCAAGTGCCGCCGAGACAAGCTCATCGCGCGTATGCTTGTCACCGCCCAACACGACCAGCGCCTTGGTGCCACCGTAGTGAGCGACCAATCGTCCGCACCAGCGAGCCACGTCTCCATCCGCAACAAGGCGCGTCGGCATACCAAACCCATAATTGACCATCTTTCCCACAACCCTTCCGTGCGCGTAGGCGGTATCAATCGTTAGGCTCATGCTACGAAGCGAGGTTTTCCGAGCTGTTTCGCACTCTTTAGAGCTGCGTTAAAAACCCGATCCAACCGCACGACCATACCTACCAAAACAAACCAGTCCCTTTTTGACAGGTTTTGACGACATCCGGACGAGCGGGTATTATCGAACAAGTATTCGATAAGAACATGTGTTTGATGGGAGGACGCGTGGGGCACGAGCAGCACACCTATATCTGCATCGACCTCAAGACGTTTTATGCCAGCGTCGAGTGCGTCGACCGCGGGCTCAACCCGCTCACTACCAACCTGGTCGTTGCCGACGAATCGCGCGGACGCACGACCATCTGCCTCGCTATCACGCAGGCCATGAAGGACTTAGGTATTCACAACCGCTGCCGTCTGTTCGAGATTCCCGACGGCATCGACTGCATCAAAGCAGTGCCGCGCATGCAGCACTACATGGAGGTGTCGGCGCAAATCTACGGCATCTATCTGGAATACGTCAGCCCCCAGGACGTGCACGTCTACTCAATTGACGAGTGCTTTATCGACGTGACACCCTATCTGGACCTCTATCACACCGATGCGGAAGGCTTCGCCTGCATGTTGCGCGACGAGGTCCTGGCGCGCACCGGCATCACGGCGACGGTCGGCATCGGCCCCAACCTATTCCAGGCCAAGGTTGCACTCGATATCACCGCCAAGCACGTACCCAGCCGCATCGGCATACTCGACGATGAGACCTTTCGCAAGGAAATCTGGCCCCATCGTCCCATCACCGATATCTGGGGCATCGGCCCCGGCGTGGCAGCACGACTCGAAAAATACGGCGTCTACGATC
>JAXJLC010000241.1:0-2107 GCA_036297365.1 Collinsella sp. | reverse complement strand
TCGTAGCCGCACGCGCCTATGTCAGAAAGAAGGCGACAACCCCGAGTCGCCAGGGTCGCCGCCAAACAATCACCGCGGGGTATTACCCGTCCAGGACGATGCCGCCGTCGCAGTCACCAATCTCGCCGTTCACGAAGCTGGCGAGGTCGGAAGCGAAGAACAGCACCATCTGCGCAGGCTCGCTGGCCTGGGCGGCGCGGCCCAGAGGAATACCGTTGATGATGCGCTGAGAGTTCTCGTCAGAGAGAATCGAGGTCATATCGGTCAACGTGAGCGACGGGCACACGGCGTTGCAGCGAACGCCAAACTTGCCGCCTTCCTTGGCGACTGCCTTGGTCAGACCGTTAACGCCTGCTTTGGAGCTCGCGTAAGCCGCGGTGCCGAGCAGGCCGCCACCGATCTTGCCCGCAACGGAACTCACGTTGACGATAGTGCCGGCATGGGCCGCCTTAAAGTGCGGGTAGACGGCGTTCATCATGGTAAAGGTACCGTTGAGGTTGATGTCGATGGTGCGGCGCCACTCGGTGTCATCGATCTCGTCGAACTTCTTGGTGCTGATGACGCCAGCGCAGTTGATCAGGATGTTGGTTTGCGGCAGGTCCGTAAAAATCTGCTCGACGGTCTCGCGCGCCTTGGGCGCATCGGCGACATCGAGCTGATAGAACTTGTTGCCCTCGCCAAGCTCGGCCACAGCGGCCTCGCCCTTAGCAGCGTTCCTTGCGATGAGCGCGACATGTCCGCCGCCCGCGACGATGCCCTTGGCGATCTCAAGGCCAATGCCCTGAGTGCCGCCCGTGACAATCGCGGTCTTGCCCGTGAAGTCAAATGCCATGACTCCATCCCCCTTTATGTAAGGTGTCTCCTTGCGGGAAGTTGGAGCATCGCACGTGGCGATTATATGAGTTCCAGTCGTCATGGTGGTGACAACCCCTCGCCTAACCGCGGGCATGATAGTTCTTTGAAACGCTTTAGCAATTGAATGATTTTAAGTCTTAATGAGCTCTTAATATTGCCTACTGTATGAGGCCCGCGTATAGGGGTATCATCTTCCACCGAAAATAGTTTCTAGTGTTAGGGGTTTTCGGTGGAAGATACCGATTTCCATGAGCTTGGGCGTCAGCTCTTTACCGAGTTTGGCAGCATGCACCAGCGCGTTTCGCGCTTTGCCGACCAGGCTCTGGGTGGCGAGATGGCCGTCATGCGCGCCCTCATGCGCGCCGGCGGCTCGCTCACGCCGAGCGAACTCGCTGATCGCGCCTGGGTCTCGAGCGCCCGCATCGCCAATATCCTGCGCGCCCTCGAGGCCAAGGGCTGGGTCGAGCGCGAGCACTCAAAGACCGACCGTCGTCGCGTACACGTCACGGTGACCGACAAAGGATTCCAGGTTATCGAAATCAAACGTCGGGAATTCGAGGACCGCACCGCGGCCTTCCTCGAGCAGCTTGGCGAAACAGATACCCAAGAGATGGTGCGCCTTCTTAGACGTGCCAACGAAATTATCGACCGCAATCAAGAAAGGAGAGATGCCGAATGAGGATTCTCAAGCTCTTTAAAAAGCATATCCTGGCACTGTTCGCAGCTATCGTACTTATCGTAATCAGTTGCAACGCCGATCTGGCACTGCCTACCTATATGAGCGATATCGTCGACGTGGGCGTGCAGCAAGGCGGCATCGCCTCACCCGTGCCCGACACCATTCGCTCCGAATCGCTCGATGACCTTGAGCTCTTTATGAACGCCAAAGATGCCAAGACAGTAGAAGCTGCGTTTGGCAAGGTAGACAAAAACGGCATTCGCACGTACAAAGGCACCGAGGAGGAGCGCACCGACGGCGGCAAGATTGCCGACATCATGAGCCTGCCCGAGACCGTCGTCCTTTCGCTCAACCAGGGCATCGACGCCGACTCCATGGGCGACATGATGGGCTCGTCCAGCGAGAAAGACAACAACGTTGCCCAGGCCATGCCCACCCCCGAGCAAATAGCAGCGATGACGCCCGAGCAGCTCGCCGAGATGCAGCAGAAGGCCGCAGCGGCGCAGAACATGCAAAAGCAGATTGATGCCGACGGCGGTAAGATCACCATGAAGAGCCTGCGCCTGGGTGTCG
>JAXJLC010000240.1:0-1593 GCA_036297365.1 Collinsella sp. | reverse complement strand
GTTCAAGCTTGAGAAGCCGTTCGCGGCGACGCTGGCCACCGGCGGCTCCATCTGCGGCGTGTCGGCCTCCATCGCCATCGGGTCTGCCGTGAACGCCAAGAAGGAGCATGTGTCCGTCTCCATCTCCATGGTGGTCATCTGGGCCACCATCATGGTGTTCCTGCTTCCCATCATCTGCCGTGCCCTGGGGCTTTCCGACGGCGCTTCCGGCGCCTGGATCGGCACGTCCGAGTTCGCGGACGCCGCCGGCATGGCTGCTGCCGCCCAGTTCGGCGATGGTGCCATCACCACGTTCACCCTCATGAAGGTCGTCGGCCGCGACATCTTCGTGGGCGTGTGGGCCTTCATCCTGGCCATCATCTCCGTCACCATGTGGGAGAAGGGCGAAAGCGCCGACGGCACCCGCCAGAAGCCGTCCGCCGGCGTTATCTGGGAGCGTTTCCCGAAGTTCGTCGTGGGCTTCTTCATCGCCTCCATCATCATCACCGTCGTGACGCTGGCCAGCACCCCCGACGTTGCGGCCACCATCGACAAGCAGGTGCTCGGTCCCATCAAGGGCCTGCGCGGCTGGGCGTTCATCCTGTGCTTCCTCTGCATCGGCCTGACCACGCGCTTCAAGGCGCTGGCTGCCACCGGCTGGAAGCCCTTCGCGGCCTTCACCTGCGGCGTCGTGGTCAACGTGGCGCTCGGCTTCCTCTTCTCCACGATTATCCTGAACAGCTACTGGACGACCGTGGGACTTGGGTAAGCAATGGACGAGCCAACCGTAGTCAAGCATACCTGCATTCAAAGCGCCTGCTTCTTCCTCCCGTTCTTCGAGGCGGGGGAGTGGCGCCGGAGGGGGAAATCGCCTTGGAAGTCCGTCAAGAAGATCGAGGCGACTCCGGATGCGATTCGCGAGCTCGCGGCCTACACGAACCGGTGCATGTCGCACAGCGCGGCCGTCATGGAGTTCCTGCTTAGCATCCATGACGACTGGGAGATCACCGTCAAGAAGGACGGGGTGTGGATGGAAACGGAGACGATGATCTACGAGGACATCCTCCCCCAGCTCGAAGAGGCGGGGATCAGCGAGAACGACTACGCGCTCTACAGCGAGTACACGCGCAAATGGGGCATGATCTAGCCCCGGAGGTTCATGCTTGAAGCCGCAGGCGGTCTCGCGAAAACGGGGCTGCCTGCGGTTTTTTCACCACAGGGGCGATGCGAGGGGAAAGGGAGCAAGATGAGAGCTTACGAGCGTATCGTGGAGGTGCTCGGCGACGAGGCCGACGCGGAGTCTCGCGAATGGGTGCGCCGCAAATACACCGTCAGAGTGCGCGTCGCGGGGGTTGCCGCCTTCGCGTTCTTCGTGATGATCATGGGGATGTCGGGTACTCCCTGGTTCGCCATCAGCACGTTCGTCCTTTTGCCGCTCATGATCGTCGCGGTGTTCTTCGGGGTGTTCATGAGAGGCTCGGTGAACAAGGGCCTCACGCGCCTCATCGACGACGACTGCGACCCGCTCCTGTGCGCTCGCCGGACGCTCGCCCTGCTCGAGAAGGACAAGAAGAACGCCGACCCGCGCAGCGGCCTGTTCAGCTATGCCTACGC
>JAXJLC010000239.1:0-3213 GCA_036297365.1 Collinsella sp. | reverse complement strand
GCCTGTCCCCTTTGTGGTGGCGAGGCGTTAGGGGAGGAGCTTCATCGCGGCGTCGTGGGCGGCGTGCTCGTAGGTGTCGTCGAGGGGCTTGAGCGGCAGCAGGGCGGCGGCCTGCGCATCGCCGCGGCGCTCGAGGGCGTGCGCGATCAGCCAGTCGGCGAGTTCGGGGTTCTTGGGCAGCGCCGGCCCGTGCAGGTACGTGCCGATGACGCCCTTGTAGATCAGACCCTCAAGGCCATCGTCGCCGTTGTTGCCGGTGCCCGTGACGACGGACGTTCCGAGTGGCGTGGCCTCTGCATCGAGCAGGGTGCGGCCGCCGTGGTTCTCAAATCCCACAAAGGGCTCGGGTGCCAGATCGGTTTTGACGGCTACGTTGCCGATCAGGCGGTCGGAGCCGCGTACGGTTTCGGCGGCAATGACCCCCAGACCCTCAATGCGATTCTCACCCATATAGTACGAACGGCCGAGCAGCTGATAGCTGCCGCAGATGGCGAGCAACGAACCGCCATCCTCAACATAGGATGCGACCTTGTCTTTTTGAGCGAGCAGTTCATGTGCGACCGCCAGCTGGTCGCGGTCGGAGCCACCGCCCATCATGACGATATCGGCATCGGTCAAATCAAGCGTTTCGCCCATACGGACCTCGTCCACGCGCACGGGAATGCCGCGCCAAGCGCAGCGGCGCTCGAGCGCGATAACATTGCCGCCGTCGCCATAGAGGTTAAGGGCATCGGGATACAGGTAGACGATGCGCAGCGGGCGCGAAAGCTCGACTGGCGCGATGCCGACAGGAAGAGCGCTGCCGTCGGCACGGGCTATGGCGCGGGCAGCAACAGCGTCGGCAGTGGCGCCTTTCAGCCCGTCGAGCTCCTTGACCAGCGGCGGGAAGGCCGTGTAGTTGGCGACGGCGTAGAAGGTGTTATCGGCGGCCTCGTCTGCCACGGCGCCAATTGCCTGCGCGACGTCCGAGATAATCGCGGCATCGATGCCGGCGTACTTGAGGCGCACCTGCATGTCGTGCGCGCGCGTGCCTCCGGCAAAGGCGACAAGACCCGGCGTGTCGGCGATGCGCTCAAAGTCGACGTCGTAGATCCACGATACATCGTGGCCGTCGGCGTCGTTGTCGTTGAGGAAGAAAGCGCAGAGTCTGCCGCCTGCCGTCTTGATGGACTGGATTTGTCGATCGAAGCCTACGGGATTCTTAGCCAGGTTGGCCTCGATGGTGCGGCCGGCGATATCCCAGCGGCCCATGCGTCCGCCGGCGGGGACGTAGGCGTCGAGCGTGGGCTGCAGGTGCGCCGTATCCACGCCTAACTCATGTGCGGCAAAGAATGCAGCGGCAACGTTGTAGACCATGTACAGGCCGTTGTAGCGTGTGGCGATGTGTACGGCAGCCGCGTCGGGCGCAGATCCAAAGACCAGGTCGAAGCCGTAGCCGTCGCAGCCGAGCTTCACGTCCGTCACGCGACGGACAAGCGCAGGGCGGGCCCAGCCGCACGAGGGGCAATGGTAGGCGCCGAGCTGGCCGTATTGCACGTAGTCATACTCCAGCGGCGCGTTGCACTGTGAGCAAAAACGTGAGTCGCTAATACGGTCGGACTCGGTGTTGGTGGCGCCGTCGATGCCAAAGGCAATACTCGCGTTGGGAACGCGCGCGGCAATCGAGGCGCACAGCGGGTCGTCGGCGTTGTAGATGAGCGTTGTTGCCGGAGAGAGCTCCAACGCATGGGCAATGACGTCTTGGGTATGGTCGATCTCGCCGTATCGGTCTAGCTGGTCGCGGAACAGGTTGAGCAGCACAAAGTACGTCGGCTTGAGCTTGGGCAGGACGCGCACGGTGTAGAGCTCATCGCATTCAAAAACGCCCACGCGCTTGCCGCTGTCAGTGTGCTTAAGGCCACTGCGGGCCTCGAGCAGCGCACCCACCACGCCCGGCTCCATGTTGTTGCCGGCGCGGTTGCATACCACGGTGGCGCCGCTGGCGGCAACGGCGTCGGCGATGAGGTTGGAGGTGGTGGTCTTGCCATTAGTACCGGTGATCACCACGCTGCGGTCGACAAGGCCCGCGAGGTCGCTTAGTAGCTCGGGGTCGATCTTCATGGCGATGCGGCCGGGGAGTACGCCGCCCTGGCGTTTGAGGACAGAGCGCAGTCCCCAGCGAGCGATATCGCTCGAGGTACAGGCGAGAGATGAGCGGAGGTTCATGAAACCGTTCCTAACGTAAACGACATGGTCGGGTCGAGTGCGTCACTAAAAACCGTAGCGGCGCGCAAACTCCTGGGCAAGCTGCGAAACGTCTTCGCAGGCATTGGCCCAGGGGGCAAAGTCGGGGGTATCCGAGATGATGCCGTCGGCTTCCCAAACCGCCTGGTGCGAGAGATCCCAGGGGTCGCGCGGCTCGGGTCGGCAGGGAAGGTACGGCGTCTGGTACATGGGGTTCAGCAAGAAGAACGCGCCGCCCTCGCAGCGGTTGGCAAACTCACGCAGCGCGCGTGTCGCCGGGCGCATCTTGTTCGTTTTGAACAGCAAGATCGTGCGGGCGAGCAGGTACCAGGGGGAGTTCTCGAGGGTATCGGCCCCCATCTGCTCCTCGAGCTGGTGGGCCAGGGCAAAAAAGCCGTCCTCGTCTTCCAAGCGAGCGAGGGCGAGTAGCACGGTGCCTGCAGCTCGGGTGGGATAGCCTTCTGTCTTAAGAACACGGCGAGAGTAGTTGGCGGCGGCGCGGTAACGAGCGCTCGCCATGCACAGCTGCGAGATGGCCTCGAGCGTGTGGAGCCACCCGATAAGGGCCGGCTCGCTCACGGTAAGGTCTGCTGCGGTGACACCGTCGGCCAAAACATTATTGGCCCAGTAGTGCGGGGCCTCCATATCAAACCCGGGCACGCTCTGTTGCAGGTAGTCGGCCGTACTCGTCTCGAGCTTCATCAAGTCGCCCAGGCAGGCATCGACGGGCGTGTCCGCCAGGATGATGGCGAGCAGCTGGGCATCGAGGACATGCGCATCGACGCGGACGATCTTGAGCAGTTCATCACGCATATCGTCGAACAGGCGGTTGCGCGTCTGCTCAAACTCCTCGTCGCTGCCCATGTCCTCGATGCGGCGAAGCTCGTCAAGTAAATGACGATGAACGCCGGCATAGGACAGCAGCGCTTGGGCATGCTCGGTCTGCGCATACTTGTGAGGGTTTGCGCTGACGTCGTTATGGACAAGCTC
>JAXJLC010000238.1:0-3469 GCA_036297365.1 Collinsella sp. | reverse complement strand
GTGGGGCAACCTGACGCTTCGCGGTACCGGGACCCTGACGGCGACGGGCTCGCAGTGCGGGATCCACGTCTCGCAGGCGCTCGTGGTGGACGGCTGCACCGTCGATGCCCGGGCGGACGGGGCCGATATTACGGACGAGGCGGTTGCCGGCGTGATCGCAGGCGACATGGCCGTGCGCGGCGGCGGGCACGTCGTTGCCGCGGGTTCCGGGTCCGGAGCGGGTGTGCGCGCCTACGGCGTGTATCTGCAGGATGCGAGCCTTGGCGCTGGCGCGGCCGGCTGTCGGCTTTCCGTCGAAGCTTCATGGCTTGATGCGACCGGTCCCGACGGCGGCGTTGCGAGCACGGGCGGGTCGCTCGTATCTGCGCGGTTTGTGGCGCCTGCTGGCGGGACCTTTGGTGCTAGTGGCGTGGTAGATGCTGCAGGGGTCGTGGCACCGCATGTAGTGATTGAGCCCGATGTAGCCACGCCTCCGGCGGGGGAGACCGACAGGGGCGAGGTGACTGGCGATAGCGCGGGCAAGTCTCCCACGGATGCTAACCCCGCTGCCGGAGAGCCCACCACAGGGCCCACGGTAAATCCGGCGCTGAAACCAGCGGCCGCGACAACCAAGATAACAACGACAGTAACCAAGACCACGGTCGCCAAAGTCCCCAAGCCCAAAGCTGCCACCGCGGCAACTGCGGCACTCCCCAAGACCGGCGACAGCCATTGGATAGCCGTGTCCACATTGCTGTTCGTGCTGGGAACAATGCTCCTGGTCGCCACATATCGCTGCTAAAGCACCCATTTCGATAGGCTATGTAGAAGGCTATATTCTTAACGACACATTAGTAGAATAGTTTATTACGACAATTGCTCAGGATTTTTCTAACATGAACCACGAATTGGACCATACAGTTGACGCTGCCAAGAAAGAATTAGACGCCGGCCTTCTTGAGCTGTTCAAGCGTTGCAGCTATCTGTACAACGAGGCATTTTATGCCAATACGGAACTAGCAATCCTTCGCGAACTGTCTAAAGCATCTTCTGACTATGAGAATGAAGTAATTTGCGCTGGCTGCTTCTTCAGCTTTACACAACTTGCATTAACCGAATCATGTTTCATGAATTGCGCACGGTTATTTGATGCCAAAAGCGACGTCAGTATTAGGAACTTGATAGAAGACGTCAAGTCTCATTCTGCTGAAATCGACGCGCTTGCAATCTCCTTATTTAATGATCGACCAAACTTTGACAGGCTTAATCCAATCGTTCATCCATTGGCAAAGGACGAGGAGCGTTTCTACCCCAAAGAAGTTGAGTCTCAACGCTCAGATGAAAAACTGTTCGGAAATCATTACGAAATGGTTACTGTGTGTATAACCACTCATGACCTTTCCAATTTATGGAAAAAACGACTCAACGGTCTCAGTAAGCTAACTGACATGCTTCGCGATCAGCGAAATAAAGTTTTCGCCCATAACGACATAGAAGCACTGAATTATGATGAGCTTGTTAGGCGACTCCCTTTAACTTTCAGCGAAATTCAAAAACTAATCGACTTCGCACTCGATCTAACAATCGAATTATTCGCCAAAATTGCTGGTATTGAAAAAAATCGATTGCCCAAGAACTACAACGATATACAAGGCCTCCTAAAATATGCGGAGGTTGGCATGGAGGCTGTTGAGCAGCATTTGGGTAATCTATAGGATTCAAGCGCCTGCAAGTAGTTAAGCATGCGAGCGCTTGAATCTGAAGACGATCCTTGACATAAAGTCCGACTTTCGCACAATGACGGTTTTCCATGCCAAAAAGACACTGAAGTGTGAGGTGGTTCAAATCTCAGTAATACAAATAATCAGCAGTTCAGGTCTTATGGGAATAATTCAATTCGCATCACGTTGCATCTAAGCGGCTGTTTATACTTGGATATAAACACTAAGGAGGCAGCAATGCTTTGGAGCTATGTTCAGCTAGATGACGGCACTCAGTTTGCCTACTCAGAAACACGAGACGACGGGACCGTTCGCGTAGCCGTCGAGCGCCCGGTTGATTTTGGTTTTGACCATGCAGAATGCTTTCTACCTGCGGTCAAATGGTTTAACGTCGAAGGATTTTCTACTGACGAACTGGATTTTTTGACCGAGTTCGTTAGATCAAACGCTCCGTTTATCTTCGAGCTTGCAGAACGGCAAAAAGCTGGACCGGCGGTGGCATAATGCCTCGAATTCTTGTTTTTGGACAGTATGTTCTGTTCTTTTGGATCGCGGAAAACGGAGAACCCGTTCACATCCATGTAGGGGTAAAGAGGGCGGCTGCTAACTCGACTAAGTTTTGGCTCACTAAAAATGGCGGATGCACACTTGCGAACAACGAGAGCAAGATTCCGGCTAAGGATCTCAGGGATCTTTCAAAACTAATCACCATGAACCATCGATACATTTGTGACAAGTGGCGCGAAACCTTTGGTGATGATTCCCTGACATTCTATTGCTAAACCGCAATTGAACCATGATTACACTTGTCGACATATCCGCTGTCGGCTCTCGCGTGTTACCTCGCCACGACGTCCGCGAGGCGTATCTATTTAAAGGAGGCGGACATGCCTTGGAACTACGTTCAAGTTGATGACGGTGCTGATTGTGCTGGCCAGGAAGATCCTTCAATTGCGCACGAGGCAGATTCCACTTCGCCTATTTCACTTGACATCATTATGTCAATCGACCTTGCAGCTGAGTCAACCATAGCGTCCATGCCCAACGCGCTCAGGCTTTTGGAGAACTCATGATTGCCGATGTTGACGGGCGGGTGCTTCCTGTTGCGCCGCTAGTGCTCGATGACGCTGGGTCGCTCGAGGCCATGGCCGGCGCCGTCATGCGCCTTCACAGTACGCTGCTAACAATCGGACGCTGCTATACGACCGACGCTACGGGCGAAAGGGCCGCGCGCGAACTTCGGCGCGTCGAGTCCGTGCTTGTGGGTGCGTTTTGCACGATATTCGGCCAATCGCCAGCCGATCGCTTCACAGACATCTTTGACCAGGTCACCTACGTGGCCGAGCACATGGTCAAGGACCACATCTTTGAGGACGGCAACAAACGCACCAGCCTTGTCTTTGCGTTGTCCGTCTTAAGGTTCGCCGGCACTCCGGTCGAGCTGTCCGACAGCTCCGAGCCCAAAGACAACCAGTACTACGCCTGGATCCATGACCTCGTTGCTAGACGCCGCACGCTCGACGATCTAGCCAACGAGCTAAGGTGCCATTGCATCGTGATCTCCGACGACGCTTCGCACGTATAGAATCAAAGCATCCGCACGCCAGCTATGAGATGGATTGGACGCCACATGGAGATCCCCAACACCCTGTGCAGCAATGTATACGACTTTGCGTTTTGCCCCGAGCCCTGTTACGAGCGCTTGGCCGACCTCGCCGATCCCGAGGACTGGGGTCCCTGCAACCGCATTCTCAAGAACTACCTGTCGT
>JAXJLC010000237.1:0-2075 GCA_036297365.1 Collinsella sp. | reverse complement strand
TCGCGGAACTTGTCCTGAATGTGGTACAGGTTGACGGGCAGCTGTTTGTAGGAGCGCAGCTCATTGCGCACCAGAGCCGTGACGGTCTCCTCGTGGGTGGGACCCAGGACGAACTCGCGACCGTGACGGTCGTCAAAGCGCACAAGCTCCTTGCCATAGGCGTCGATGCGGCCGGACTCACGCCACAACTCGGCGTCGACCATGATAGGCATCATAAGCTCCTGGGCACCGGCAGCGTCCATCTCGTCGCGCACGATATTCTCGATCTTGCGGATCGAGCGCCATGCGAGCGGCAGATAGGAATACAGGCCGGCGGCCTCTTTGCGGATCATGCCGGCACGGAGCAGCAGGCGGTGGCTGGCGAGCTCAGCGTCCGCCGGATCCTCTTTAAGCGTCGGCGCATAGAGCTTAGACATATACATTGCTCGGGTCATTTATTTCTCCTCAATAAGCTTGTCGACCTCTGCCATAAGCGCGTCGACAATTTGGTCCTCAGCTACTTTACCAATGATCTGGCCATGCGAAAAGAGCAAGGCCTGACCACGTCCGCAAGCAACGCCCAGATCGGCATCAGAAGCCTCGCCGGGGCCATTAACGGCACATCCCATCACAGCGATCGAAAGCGGCGCGGAGTAGTTCTTAAGCCGCTCGGTAACCTCCTCGGCAATGGGAATAAGGTTAACCTGGCAGCGGGCGCATGTGGGGCACGAGACAATCTCGGGGCCACGGCGACGCAGGCCCAACGACTGCAGAATACCCCAGGCAACCGGCGGCTCCTCAACCGGATCGGCTGTGAGCGACACACGCATGGTGTCGCCAATGCCTTCGGAAAGCAAGATACCCAAGCCTACAGAGCTCTTGATGGTGCCCTGGAGCTTGGTCCCCGCCTCCGTCACGCCCAGGTGAAGCGGAACGTGGGGAATCTCACGCGACAGGGCTCGATAGGTATCAAGCGTCGTTTGCACGCTATGGGCCTTGGCCGAAAGCACAATGTTCGTAAAACCGCGGTCCTCAAAGTGCTTGACGAAGCGCTCGCTCGACATCACGAGCTTTTCGGGCTGCATGAGGTCGTCGCGCTCGGCGATATCCTGCTCGAGCGAACCGGCATTGACGCCGATACGAATCGCGCACCCAGCGGCGCCCGCGGCATCGATCACGGCATCGACCTTGGCCCAATCGCCAATGTTGCCGGGATTGATGCGGAGCTTGGCGGCACCGGCCTCCACAGCGCCAATGGCCAGCTTGTGGTTAAAGTGGATATCGGCAACGATTGGCACCGGAGACTCGGCACAGATGGTGCGGAAACCCTCAAGCGCGGCCTCAGTGGGCACGCTCACACGCACGATATCGCAGCCAGCCTGCGCCAACGCGCACACTTGCGCAAGTGTTGCCTGGGCATCAGCGGTATCGGTGCAGGTCATGGATTGGACCACCACCGGCGCACCGCCACCGATCTGCACACCGCCCACATGCACGGGGCGCGTCAAATCGCGAGGCAAAGGATGGGATAAAGACAATCCAAACACTCCCCTACAGAATAAATCGAAGGATGTCGGAACGAAGCATATAGACAAACAGCAGCGCAAAGAGCGCGATGCCCACATAGCTCACAATCGTCTGGACCTTGAGCGGAAGCTCGCGGCCCACAATCTTTTGAATGATCTCGATGACCAGCTTGCCGCCATCGAGTGGTGGGATGGGCAGCAGGTTCATAAAGCCAAGCGAGAACGAAATGAGGGCGGCAAACGAAAGGAACGTGGCAGGACCGGCAGCAGCAGCCTGTGAGGACATAACGCTAATGCCTACGATCGAAGAAGACTGATCGAGAATCTCCATCGTATGCTGCGGCTGGAGCAGGCGCATCACGCCCTCCGCGGTCTGCACAACATAGGAGAATGACAGACGCGCCGAGGTGATGGGGTCCAAACGGACTACCTGCGTAGAGGCATACACACCTAGGCGCTCGTCCTCTTTGAGCGCAACCGTGGTCGAATGCTGCTTGCCGTCACGCTCGTACTCGATGGCGATATCGTCCTTACCGGCGGCCTTGCCGATGGCATCGTAAACGTTCATCC